>NZ_JNJM01000031.1:0-26850 GCF_000701645.1 Oribacterium sp. FC2011 | reverse complement strand
CCTGCCGTAAGCGTGCCGAGCACAACCTGGAACTCGCACAATATGATTTCGAGATGCCGCCCACTTTGGATGATGCAGAAATTGCAGCCATCCTCCCCCGGATCGATGATCTTGTAGCCTGGGCAAACGACATCAAGGAATACGCACTACAGCAGGCGATCAACGGAACCGATTTCCCGGGCTTCAAGGTGGTCGAAGGCAAATCGAACCGCAAGTTCATCGATGAAAGCGCAGTCGCATCCATCGTGACAGATGCAGGTTTTGATCCTTATGAAAAAAAGCTGCTGGGAATCACCGCAATGACTTCCCTCTTGGGAAAAAAGAAGTTTGAAGAGCTCTTAAGCGGCATGATCACAAAGCCGCCGGGCAAACCGACACTGGTTCCGGAATCAGACAAAAGACCGGCAATGAACACAGCCAAAGATGATTTTAGTGAAGAATAGGAGGAAAAAATCATGGCAAAGAACGTACTTATTCCTACAAAGGTGATCACAGGAGTGAACACCAGATGGTCCTATGCAAACGTGTGGGATCCCAAGTCAATCAACGGCGGGGCACCGAAGTACAGTGTCTCCCTCATCATCCCGAAGTCCGATACCGCAACCATTAACAAGATCAAGGCGGCAATCCAGGCGGCCTATGAGGAAGGCCAGAGCAAGCTGAAGGGCAACGGCAAGTCTGTTCCTCCGCTCACCGCTCTTAAGACACCTCTTCGTGACGGTGATCTGGAAAGACCTGATGACGAGGCTTACAAGAACAGCTACTTCATCAACGCCAACAGCTCTACAGCACCCGGTATCGTAGATGCGGACAGACAGCCGATCCTTGAGCGCTCCGAAGTATACTCCGGCGTTTACGGCAGAGCCAGCATCAATCTCTATGCTTTCAACAGCAACGGTAACAAGGGAATCGCATGCGGTCTGAACAACCTTCAGAAGATCCGCGATGGAGAACCCCTCGGTGGAAAGAGCCGTGCAGAGGATGACTTCGACACGGACGATGAGGATGATTTCCTCGACTAACTGACAACCAAAGCAGGTGGCGGTTATAATACCGCTACCTGCGACAATCTATGAAAGCAGGTGACAAATATGGATACTATCAACACTCTTATCGATGCTTCCATCCGAGGTACACTTCTCGGAATCACAATCTTCTTCTGGGGATGTGGTCTGGCGGCAATCTGGAAATGGCTCTTCGGTGTAACAAAAAAGTTTCTTCACTGGTTATGCCCGAATTGTAAGTGGTTCCAGCCGAAGCAGGAAGTAAAAGATACAGAATAATATCAAGGCGGCGGTACCTCACAAGTGCTGCCGCCATTATCAGCAAAGGACGATGATTATTATGAAAGAAATGTCAATCGACTTAGAGACATACAGCGACATTGATATCTCCAAGTGCGGAGCATACAAGTACGCTGAGTCTGAGAATTTTGAGATACTGCTCTTCGGAGTCTCGATCGACGGATCCCCGGTCACGGTCTATGACCTCGCCTGCGGAGATACCATTCCGGAAGAGATCCTTGCAGCACTATCTGATGAGAATGTAACAAAATGGGCTTTCAATGCAGCCTTCGAGAGAATCTGCCTCTCCAACTGGCTGAAAAAGCATCGCCCGGAATACTTCACCGGCTACAGCATCCCGGAGGATCCTGCCGGTCAGTACCTTGATCCGGCATCATGGAAATGCTCCATGATCTGGTCAGCCTATATGGGACTGCCGCTCTCTTTGGAAGGCGTAGGTGCCGTATTAAAGCTTCAAGATCAGAAGCTGAAGGAAGGTAAAGATTTGATTCGTTACTTCTGTTCTCCGTGTAAACCCACGAAAGCAAATGGTGACCGCACACGCAATCTCCCTGAGCATGCTCCGGAAAAATGGGAATTCTTTAAGAAATATAACCAACGTGATGTGGAAGTGGAAATGTCGATTCAGAAGCGCCTTGCGAAATTCCCGGTTCCTGAGCAGGTCTGGGATGAATATCATCTCGATCAGGAGATCAATGACAGAGGCATTATGCTAGATATGACTGTAGTGCAGAACGCTATTGCTTTTGACGAAAAATCCAAGTCTGCACTCATGCTTCAGATGCAAAACATCACCGGCCTCGATAATCCAAACAGCGTTGCGCAGATGAAAGAATGGCTATCTGATAACGGTGTAGAGATGGAATCTCTCGGCAAAAAAGAAGTTGCAGGCTTTGTCAAATCCTCAAACGGTAACGCTAACGTTAACATCACCGAAGCCCTGAAGCTCCGCCTGCAGCTTGCAAAATCATCAGTGAAGAAATACCAGGCAATGCAGAACGCCGTATGTCTTGACGGCAGAGCTCACGGAATGTTCCAGTTTTACGGAGCCAATCGCTCCGGCAGATGGGCTGGCAGGCTGATACAGCTGCAGAACCTTCCACAAAACCACATGAATGATCTTGCAGAGGCCAGAGCGATCGTTCGCAGTGGTGATTATGATACCCTGCAGCTTCTGTATGATGATATCCCGGATACGCTCAGCCAGTTGATCCGTACCGCCTTCATTGCAAGAGACGGATACAAGTTCATAGTATCCGACTTTTCTGCCATCGAAGCCCGTGTCCTGGCATTCCTTGCCGGTGAGACCTGGCGCTCCAAGGTATTCGCAGAAGGTAAAGATATCTATTGTGCCTCCGCCAGTCAGATGTTCGGCGTTCCTGTAGAAAAGCACGGAGTTAACAGTCACCTCAGGCAGAAAGGAAAAATCGCAGAACTCGCTCTCGGATACGGTGGATCCGTCGGTGCCTTGAAATCTATGGGAGCCCTCGAAATGGGCTTATCCGAAGAAGAACTGCAGCCTCTGGTCAATTCCTGGCGTGAGTCAAATCCGATGATCACTGCCTTCTGGTGGGATATCGACCGTGCTGTGAAAACAACCATCACGCAGCGGATCCAGACTGAAGTACGCGGCATCAAGTTCTTTTACAAGAGTGGAATGCTCTTCATCAAGCTTCCCTCCGGCCGCCTGCTCTCCTATGTGAAGCCTCGCATTGGTGAGAATCTGTTCGGTGGCGAATCCGTCACTTATGAAGGTGTCGGATCCACAAAGAAATGGGAACGCATCGAATCCTATGGTCCGAAATTCGTAGAGAACATCGTGCAGGCCGTCAGCAGAGACATCCTCTGCAATGCTATAAAAACTCTCCATCACTGCTTTATCGTCGGACACGTTCATGATGAATTGATCATCGAATGTGATCCCCGCGTCGATCTGAAAACCATCTGTGATCAGATGGGCAGATCCCCGAGCTGGATGCCGGATATCCTGCTCAGCGCCGATGGATATGAAACACAGTTTTATAAAAAGGACTAATATGATAATAGCGGCTCCCGGTTTATCGCCGGAGGGCCGCTTCATCCTTATTCATTAAATGAATCTAGCATCTTTTTCAACAGCTGTTGCACATCTACAACTAATGCGAAACACTCCTCTGCATCAACACGCCTCAATTCATTTGTGTGCGCCGATGGATTACGATAATCTTTTCTTACTTCTTCAATAGACTCTGCATAATCAAGAAGCATATCCATAATCTCTTCCTCAGTTTTTCCCGATAATAGTTTTTCTTTTGAGTACTCAATCAGTTTTTCCTTATTATTGTTTTTCTGCTCTTCTGTTAGATCCTCATCTACAGAATAACATAAGACATAGGCTACGGAACCAAGCGTAAACTCTTTTGGTTTAATTGGCTTTCCATATTTATTTAGGAGTGGTGTTGGAAACTGATTATAGTTTGCTCTTCCAGGATACTTAACCTTAAGATAATCTACGTAATTCTTACAGAATCTTTTGCTTATCTCTACTTCAAGCGCTTTTGTTACAAGCAGGCAGACTCCTGAATAATCTACAATATCTTCTAATCCGGGACCCGTTAGATTCTTGAAAATCACTTTAGATGATATTAAAAATGTCCTTGATGATTCATCCATCTTTTTCCAAGCATCTTCACCAAATTTATTTATAAGCTTATTCAGCTCCGTGTTATATTCTTTTTCTGATTTCTTTGTATCTACTTCAGTCAGTATGCGCTCTGCACATTCCTCAGAGAATGCGTGAATAATTCTTTCTACTTCTTCCGGTGATACAGCCAATTCTAATTGTCTATTAACAAGTGATTGATATCCGGATATCTGTTTTGATAATAATTCTATCTTTTCTGCAATATCATCTACCTTATTCTCTATACGATGTGCAGATTCTTTAATATCCTCAATGCCTCTAAGAATTAGTTCCATTGTAATTCTATCGGCGATTGATGATTCTTCTATATTCCCTTTTTCAATGGAAATAGTATCTCTATCGATCTTTTCTTTCTTTATTGCCTTCTTTACAGTTTGTTTCTTACCGGGTCTTGGTAACTCAGGAAGATGCTCGAGCGTGCCATCAATATATTCATAAATATCATCATCAACAAAAAGATATAAGCTTACTTCGCCTATGTTTTGTTTCATCGCAAAGAGCTGTTTTGCTAGATGGCTGTTGTTCTCTATCTGTGCTGATTCATAGGCCTTAACTTCTACAATACCTTTTAGCTCACCATGTTCCTTTAATGCAAGATCATATGCGAATCGATTATCGCGATATCCTTCATCAACAGTCCACCCAAGTTCCTTAAAAAGAGAAGCTACCTTAGCCTCTAAATCCACTGCATTATCGATGCGTTCTGCCGCCTTCATCATCTTAATGTCAGGCACATACATATCAACAAGTCCCCTTGTCGATATGTGATTAAAAACGCTTCCGTGATCCATAAATCTAAGTTGCGTTTCTAACGCTTCGATGCCTGTACGCGTGCTGAAGAAGAGTCGAAGCCATTCTTCATATTCCTGCTTACCACGTATAATTGCCACATGCTGATTCGCTATAGCATAATCCTCTTCTCCGTGATAAAAAGCCCAATCTGTTCTGCCCGTTGTAGAGATAAGGACATCCCCATTCTTTAGAATACAACGCTCTCCTCTTCTATTAGCAGATATAAAACTTGCGTTACAATATGCATTTCTCCCACCGTCAAAATGTAACTTGCCCTTACTAATGTTCTGAGGTTTTATAATGATATACTCGCCGTGATCTTTCCTCTCCTCAGATGGAATCATGCATCCGTTAATAATATCGGCTATATCACCAAGTTTAACGGTATCTCTTCTTTGCACTAATTCTCTTACTTCCTTATATGCTGGATCATAATAATTTGCATCAAAGCGATCATATACTTCTTCTGCCGTCACATAAAATCCGCACTGTCCATTTTTATATCCATCATACAGATTCTCAAGATTTTCTTCTGCAAGGCTCATAAAAATTCTTTCGTTCTGAGCCTTGTTTTGCACGATCATGATCGAACACTGAACCCCTGTCCCACGACTAATTCTGTTCAGTGTAAAAACTGCTTCTAAAGAGTATTCTTTTATAATCTTTTCGCGCATCTCGCGAAAAGCAGGTGCTGTTAGTATGTTTTGCGGCACAAGTATTATTGCGCTTCCATTCTCAGCCAATAGTTTTAAGCTCTTTTCAATATAAGCCACTTCTGAACGACCTTGTTCAGTCCTTACGCCCATCGGAGGAAATAAGATAATTGATGAATACTTTCCAACGATATCTATATTCAAAAAATCTGCCTGTACGAAGTTTAAACCATCAGCGTAAAAGTCTTCAATTATTTCTCTCGTATCCGCGGATATTGAATATGCATCAACATTTTCAGCACATAGAGCCAATTCTCCCATTCCAACATTTGGAATCAAGCTTCTATCGCTATCTAAATCTCTATTTAGCAAATATATAAATTTAAGTACTTCTTTGCTCACAAGGAAAACACCCATATTTCTGTCATACTTTCTCCTTGCTATAGTCTCAAACTCACTATATTTCTGTTCAAAACCACCTGCACTCATATCAGCACCTCCCAAATGGATAAATACTCTTACGCGAACACATACCCCACTTTATTTACACCAATCACGCCTCTTCGAAGGACAGTGATATCAATCGTTTCATATTCTGCCTGTTCAATCCCAGTTCCCATCACCTGTGTACGGGGAATGTCTACACGCTCTATTTGCGTTCGCGGAACAGGAATTGTCTCTATGCCCATTTCATGCAGTACTTCTTCCGGTAACTCATAATTCTGCTCTACCAACCCGAAACAAGTAAAGCCCGTGTCCACACAGAAAGAAATAAGCTTCTTCTTCCCGATGTTATACACCACAGCCACAGAGCATCCCAAAAGACTTCCTATAGCAAATCCGATGCCTGGAAGCTCAGGGAACAATGCTTGCGCAATAGCTCCTCCTATTTTCATGGATACCAGATACCCAGATGAGACTACCAAAGTATCAACAAAATGCATTCCCATCTCTTTTGATGACATCTTACCCGCAGCGACAAGAATACTATCTTTTATTGTTCCAAAGATAACCGTTACTGCCACACCAACGATGGTCGGATTCGCTTGCTTCAACGCTTCTCCGAGTAGACCATTTTGAATGGCCATTTCGACGCCGTATGCGATAGATCCTCGCAAAAACGCTTCTCCGCTGGCAGAGATGACCTTCTTCCCGGATTTCTTTAATCCATTAAGATCAATCTCTCCATGTTTAATCAGATAATCTATGGCCTTATATAATTCTGGGACAATCTGTGTGATAGCTGCAATAGAAGCAGCCGTCAACCCAGCTTTCATTGCCTGATTGACATAGTTAATCCTCACCTCATCAATTAAAGGATCCTTTACATAACCATGCTTTTCAGGATCAAACCCGTCTTTCTTAGCCTCCCTTGCAATCTGCTTCGATTCCTTTATTGATAATTCCTTTGACTCAACTCCATCGCCATCAGAAATCTTCCCCACAAGGTGATCTTCCGTGTCCATGTGTGAATTTGACACATCAGGTCTATTAGCTATATCCTTAAGCCCTCTTCTATGCGCCCACGCCTTCGCATCATCAACCTGCTCCGCTGCTATCAGTCTTTCCTGACCCTGATACTTTGGTTCCCTTGTATCCGGATTAAGAGCTGCTTGCATATTTTCAGCATCTTTGGCGGTATTGGAATACTTAAGACTATATTCCTTACCAAAGTTTGTTTCAACATCGACGCTTGCGTATCCGTGATCCTGTAAAGTCCACGCCCTGTGCTCAGACCCCTGCCTTATAGCATCAATATTAAATGTTCCTGCATGCATCTCTTCTGCAACATAGCCCTTAAATTGCTCAACATCAAGGTTAAGGTGTGGATGTTCATTTATATTCTTAGCCAACTGATCTATGGCATCATTAATTTGCTGAATATGAGCGTTCTGTGCTTGTATTGATTCATTTTGAAGAACATTATTTGTAAAATCAGAAAACGCTCCGTGGCTTCCCATTTCAGCAGCAAGTATTTGAGCCATAAAATCCCATCCTTGCCGTATTTCAGTCTTTACTTGCATAGGCATTTACCTCAAAGATTCATAAACTTTTCAAGGCCATCATTGTAAAGATGAATAACACCAAAGAAAAGCATCTGTCTCTTCATCAGATTCTTATTCCTGAAAAGCTCTTCCGATTTTACTGCTACCTGGTTACCAACTTTCCCAACAGCTTCTGCTCCATTTTCCAATACTTTCTGTGCTACCTTAAAAATGTTTGGCTTCTTAGGCTTTACGATTTTTCCATCTTCTCCTACCACTTCAACATCCTGCTCCTCCGATGATACATCTGATGATTCAGCATTATCGCTTTCAGGATCCATTCCTGTTGAAACAACATTATCCTTCATAGTCTTCAGAAAATCTGGTACTGGTTGTTCATCGAGCTTTTTCAAAAATTCATCATATGCATTACGATCTGTAAGCAGTTTGGGATCAGCATACAGCACAGCCTGGTTTCCAGCCCAACCGTACTTTACACCGCAGTCATCGAACTTCACATCTACTACGGGAATCAGCTTATCTGTTCCTTTGATATCTCCAAGAAACAGTATCTTCCCCTGAATGTTACCGGCCTTTTTATTTCCCAACCAAACCTTTTCCGTCCATGAAACAACATTAATGGAATCATCCTTTGTTCCAACAACAGAATCCTCGCTATCATCATGCGTTTCTATCATCTTTTTAAGCTGATTCATCAAAAGCTCATCCTTATATACAACGATAAGCGTCTTCTTTGTCTCAAACATAAGCATCCTCCATTTTTATTGCACTCGCATACGCAAAATACCTCGTCGCAATTCCATCCAACTGTTCCCTGATCTGCGGAAATTCCAGACTGAGATCCAGCGTATGTACCCCTATGTTATTACCACTCATCTTATAATCATTATCCGGATATGTTTCCTCATCCGTCTTCGCGTAAAGAAGCATCCCCGATATCGGTTCATGCGGCTTATCCTTCAGCTCCACCTCTTTATTCTTCACATAAGTAAATATCTGATACAGGTTGTTGGAATAAATCGTCATCCGGTCAAAATGCTGCTGAAGCGTGCTGGAATAATACTTCGCATCAATAATCAGTGTTTTATCTCCCTGTGTCAGAGTAATATCCGTCTGCATCACCGGCAGCATAGTATCAATGCCATCGTCCAATCCCCATGGAATCTGGGACGCGCTGGCATCCAGTTCCTTGTGTTCCTGATTGTAATATTCCAGGATAAACTTCTCATATAGCTTGCTCATGAGCTCAGGCTTGATAAATGTAGCCAGCCTATAGTCTCCCTTATCGGTCGTAAGTAGCATTCCTTCTATTACCAGCTGGCAGATACCTATCAGCATCCGATAAGTATTGTTGTTCCTCTGGAAGCGAACCCGCGACCATTGTATTGTTGTCGGATCAATATCTTCCACATTTGAGAAAAATAACATCTCCTTCTTCAGATCCGACTTGTGGCTTGCACTTACATTCTTTTGCCGAAGCAACAGCATTACCGTTGTCTTTATGATCTGATTCAACAGATTATTCTCTGATAGTTCATCAAACTCACAGGAGATCAGTTTCTGTTTTGCAAGCTTGTTTTTTACTGTTCCATTGATTTCGATTTTTCCACGCAAAGTAGGAAGGCTTTCCGTTTTTTCAACATATTCCCGGTAAAGCCCCTGCTTCAACTGCCTGCCAATTCCCTTGGCAAGTATGGCTGCAAAAAGGTTATGTATGTTCTCAAACTCTTCCTTCTCGACATTCTCATAACCCCCCTGTGTCAACGGAGTATAGGCATAAGACAGCATATAATAGATGTTCTTAATAAGAATCGTCTTATCCTTTATCATTGAAATACTCCCTGAAGGATATTATCCCAGCGTGTAACTTTATCCGGCTCATCGAACCAATACTCTCTCAGCATTGGAAGGATGTCATAATTTACGACCTCATGAAGCCACTCATCCGTACAAACATCTTTTCCACAGAAATAACTGTGTCCGATACAGAATCCGGAGCCCAGAGATTTATCCTTCTTTATCTCATTATTCAGATCCTTCACCTTCAGGATCAACTCATTCAACGTATCACTGTTCAGATTCTTCTGATACTGGATGAATCCGTCAGAATCAAATCCCGGTTCCATATCAAAGAAACTGAATCGGCGGCGTAATGCGTAGTCAATCATGGCAAGGCTCCGATCCGCAGTATTCATCATTCCGATAATATACAGATTCTCCGGTACCGTGAATGAAAGCCCATTGTATGCCAACGTGATCTTCTTTCCACGATAGTCCTTCTCTATCAGCATAAGAAGTTCACCGAAAATCTTACTCAGATTTCCACGGTTTATCTCGTCAATGATGAAGAAATAATCTTTGTCCGGATGGTTTGCTGCTTTCTGACAGAATCGGTAGAACACACCATATTTCAGCTCAAATCCGTCCTCAACCGGCTTATATCCCATTACAAAATCTTCGTATGAATAGTTCTGATGGAACTGTACGAACTCGATCCTGTCATCATCTTTTTCTTTCATCATTGCATACGCCAGCCTGTTGGCAGAAAATGTCTTTCCGACACCCGGCGCTCCCTGCAGAATGATATTCTTTTTATTTCTGAGAACAGCCACTAATTCCTCATACTTCGTTTCCTTCATATAGACTTCATCCAGAAACTCTTCCTTGGAATATGAATCAATAGCCGCCTCACTGCGCAGAGGATTATCCTCACGAATCAGATCGATGATGAAATCATACTCACCTCTGGTCAGCTTAAAGAGACTTCCGTTCGGATTGACAAAGAACTCCATCTTCTCCAATTCTGGATAGCTCTTTAACACCTGATAATCTATCGGAGTGCTAAGTCCTTCCAGTTTCTCGAAGAAAATCTTCTCACCATCCTGAGCTGTGCTGACTCTGCATATTGATACAATCTGTTTTACCGGATTCGACTCATAGCCGATCACCATGTCCCCGGCCTTGGCATCAAGGAAGTTTTGGAATATGCGCCTCTTGTTTCCGGCATCGTTATAAAGCGTATAGGACTGGGATTCGCCTACAGCCAGATTGGACAGACTCCAAATCTTCGGATTAGCATTCAGCCACCAATAACCATGATCTTCTTCTCCCGGCTCTGCCTGAACAAAAAGACTGATTTCACTGAGATCAATCTGATCAAGAGCTTTTGACAGCTCCTCCCTCAGCTTCCAAACGTAGCTTCCCTCTTCATCTTTATTCGCATTTCTTCCTAAGTACAGAACAGGCCACCATTTTGAATTCTCATTATCGCCCTGTAGTACCGGGCATCCTGTCTTCTCCACAATCCTCTTAGCCAACGATGAAGATCCGCTATTATAAAAATTCTTTGTCTCGCCATACTTTACTGCAAGCTGAGTGCAGGTAGCCTCTCCACCATAATCCTTCATACGTTTCATGATTTCGAGGCTTCCTGTCGTAAATACCTCTTTATCACTTAATAACGCAATCCAGTCTTCCTCAGTGAATCCTGGATCATAATCTGTCGGAAACCAATCTGACTGTCCTGTACCGTTTCCGTTCTGAGAGTAGTACCTGCTGATATAGAATCCCACATCAAATGTCAGTGTTCTTAACTCCGGATCCGGATAACATGAATCTGTAAGCTGACTCTTAAACAGATTTACCAGCTCCGTGTCCTGTTTTAATTCTTCACAGATTTCATCATACAGTTTATAGAAGTTCCTGATGTTATCAGCATAGGCACCCTTCTTGAAGCGATAATCGCTTTCCAATTCATCAGCAACGGTTTTTATCTCACCATATTTATAGATGTAATACTTGTCCGGATAACGGAGCCAGAGATATGTACTGATCGCATTTTCATATTGATAATGCTGTCCGGCACCGTTACCGTATTTCTCCAACATGATGGAAGACTGCATCTTGAACGCTTCAATACGTTCATAGACATCTTTTGTTTCATCGAAGAGAGCTATAAACATTGACCGGACATCCTCCGGCGCTGTTCTGGCAAATCCCGTGATCATTCGTGCGGGGAAATTATTCATGGAAGCCAGCAGATTAAAGGTCTTTGCCAATGACTGATTCAGCATATCAGCAAAGTCCTCAGCATTTACATCCCAGTTATCCTGGAAGCACTTCACCGCCTCCCATTTATACTTTTCATTTCCCCACTGGGTAGTAACAAAATCTTTTTTGTACTGTACCAGCACATCCTTCAAACGGAACTTGTCAAACATGGTTTATCCCTCCTATGCGTTTCTCAGGCTCTTGTATATCTCTTCAGTAAAGATACCAAGCACCTGCTTTTTGATCTCATCGTTCGACAGGAGCAATGAGAAGAAATCCTGATTCTGTGACAGGCCTTCGATCAGCGCTTCATCTATGTCATCAAAGTATGCAAACTCAAAATCTTTTACGGTATTATTCTTCGCGCTTGTCTTCAGCTTATCCGACTTCATCAGAATATCTTTGATCTGCAGCATCGCCTTAACCGCCACATCATTATCATATGCCTTTCCGGTTCTGCTGTTGATCTCAGCTATGATCTGCGACAGCCGTTCTTCCTTTGCCTCTGTCAGTCCGAAGCTCTCCGCAGTCGGAAGTTTTAATACCGGCTTTGCAACCAGATCCGGCTTTGTATGCTCTTCAGCCTTTTTCTGCACAAAATTCGTGGCCTTGATCTTGCCATCCAGATTGAATCCGCCTCCCGGATGCTTAATGTTGATATAGGCCAACAGATATGTCATAAAGTTGTATTTCTTATGAAGCTCAACATCTTCAAAGCTGGAAACCTGAAGCATAAATTCATAAAAGCGGATAAAGTGCCTCATCAAAGACACTATTTCTGCCTGCTTGATAAGCTCATATGCCTCTATCAAATTCTTCGATTTCTTAAAATAGAAGGTCAGCTTCTGCTTATCTTTTGGCGTGATATTGCTCTTGTACAGCAGCTCATTTGCCTTGTCGATATCATCCGGATCTAGCACTGTATATGCATCAATCTTCGCTTCAAGATCATAAATAGCATTAGGTGTTACCGAATTGGATAACAATGTCGTTGTGAAATACGGAGCAAAAGCATCTTTTATCTCTTCATATGTATTCACAAAGTCCAGGACAAAGGTTTTCTTCTCGAACGGCGGGCAGATTCTATTCAGTCTGGAAAGTGTCTGCACTGCTGATACACCCTTCAGCTTCTTTAATACATACATCGCACAAAGCTTTGGCTGATCAAATCCGGTCTGGTACTTGTTAGCAACCAGGAGCACCTGATAGTCATCCTTATCAAACTCCTTTGTGAGGCGATCCTCCGGAAATCCGTTCATAGATGCTTCTGTATATTCAGTTTCATCCTCCGGCAGCGTTACCTTTCCAGAGAAAGCTACCAATGCCTTGATATCGTCATATCCCTTTTTCTTGGTATAATCCTCAAAAGCCTGACGATACTTAACCGCCCCCTGTCTGGAAGCTGTAACAACCATAGCTTTTGCCATACCGCCAAGCTCCGGCAGCACCGTTGTGCGGAAGTGCTCCACAATAACCTCTACACGCTGAGCGATATTTGTTTCATGTAGCTCGATAAAACGTGCAATCTGTCTTTTTGCTTCTACTGTCTTGCAACGCGGATCTTCTTCAATCTCCTTATTGATCTGATAAAAAGTATCATATGTTGTATAGTTCTGAAGGACATCCAGAATAAAACCTTCCTCTATTGCCTGCTTCATGGAGTAGACATGGAAAGCCTCTCTCTGCCCCTTTGTATTTATATGTCCGAAAAGCTGGATTGTCGTAGGCTTCGGCGTTGCAGTAAATGCAAACATGGATACATTTGCCTGCTTACCGCTGCGTCTGATCTCATCGGTAATAATATCTTCAACATCACCGGCTTCCTGTTCACCCGCTCCAAGTGATTGCGTCACAGCTGCCATATCTTTACCGGCGGTAGAGGAATGTGCCTCATCAATGATCACTGCAAAGTTTTTTTTCTTTAATCCGGCAACACTATCCACGATATATGGAAATTTCTGTATCGTAGTTGCAATGATCTTTGTATTTCCCTTCAGGGCTATGGCCAGATCCGCGGAATTACACTTCTCATCCATTACTCGGATCAGACCTGCCTTGTGCTCCATTCCCATAATGGCCTTCTGTAGCTGACGGTCAACAACCACACGGTCGGTAACGATAACAACATTGTCAAAAATGATCTTATTATCTGCATCATGAAGAGAAGTCAGTCTATGTGCCAGCCATGCGATTGAATTTGTCTTGCCAGATCCAGCACTATGCTGAATCAGATAATTCTGTGCTGTACGGTTTTCGCTGACATCCGCCAACACCTTTCGGATAACATCCAACTGATGGTATCTCGGAAAGATAATATTCTCCGACTTTTTGATTTTTCCTGTCAGCTCATCCTCCGATTCCTTTGTCTCGATAAAGATGAACTTACTGATCAGATCAAGCACGGTGTCCTTCTTCAGGATATCCTCCCACATATAAGATACACTGTACTTATCCTTAAAAGTCGGATTACCGGCACCGGCATTTACACCTTCTCCATTACCCATATTGAAAGGCAAGAAAAATGTTGCATCTTTCGCAAGTTTGGTGGTCATATAGACCTCTTCCAAATCCATAGCGAAATTTACAAGACATCCGGCTTTAAACCAGAACAGTCTTGTCTTCGGATTACGATCCACACGGAACTGATAGATGGCATCCTGATATGATTGACCTGCAGCATTGCACTTAAGCTCAAAGGACATAATCGCCAGGCCATTCAGGAAAATGACAAGATCGATACGCTCATCATCGCTTGCCCATACTTCCTCCATGACAGAGAAAATATTCTTTTCATACTTTGCAAGCAGATCCTTATTGAAAGTAGTCGCCGGTTTTGTGTACATCAATTCCAGCTTCATATTAGACATCTCGATGCCATGCTTTAATACATCAAGAAGACTGCCGCGGGCTTTAGTGGTCTCGGAATTGATATAACTTACGATAGTATCTTCCAGATCGCTCTTATATATTTTACGAAGAGCATCCATCTGTTCCGGCTGAGTATCGTTCAGGAACTTAAAAAGCATCTCACGATCTACCGCAAATAAGCGATCATAGCTGGTAGCCTTGCGGACAACATAACCGTTATCCTTTTCCAGCCTCTCCATGATGAAATGCTGATACTCCTTCTCTGAAAGAATGGAGCCATGCATCAACCGCTCAGCATAAGCTGATACACGCTTAGCCTGATCCTCTTTCAACTTATCCATATCACTCATTGTCGGATTCCTCCCTTTTGCGAAGGGAAAAATCCCTTCCGTTATCGCTGATAACAACTTCTATAAGTCTGGTGCCGTTTTGGACATACACCTCACACCAACTGCTCAAAAGTGTTCTGCCAGCCCATCTTTCCTTGATGATGTAAATGACATTACCAGATTTATCAAGCCATTTTCTTATTTCTTCATTTACCTCATCGGAATAATGACCTACGACATCAAACTTTGCAGCAAATCCATCCACAGCTACTTCTAGAAGGAAAAGCTCTTCTCTATCCTTCATAGCCTTTAGAAAATCTGCGGCTTTGATTACAAGGCTCGGAGAATCAGCATAGTATGAATATTCTACCTTCATGCTATAGGAACCTCCTTCTTTCCCGTTACGTACTCAAATATGAGAGACTTCTTGTATTCATCAAGCGTCTCTAATTGAGCCTTTTTATCAGCAATCACCGCATCTGTCTTTTCAATTACAGAATCAATGTGATCCACGATAGCCTGTTGTTCTTCCAATGGCGGAACAGGATACGAGAGCTCTGCCAGTTTATTCCATCTAAGATCACAGGAACGAACACGAATACCTGTTGCCAATGCTAGGAACACATCACTATATGCCATACTGCGAAGATAGTACATGATGTATCTCTTATTCTGCTTGGTATCCAGAACATTCAATACCGGGGATGCCTTACCGCGTGAATCAGAAATTCCGATTGAACCAGCAAATCCATCCATTCCATGCACCACAAGATCCCCTACATCAATGCCCTGATAGCCAATTTCCTTATCAGACATCGTAAAACCTTCTTCCCGACGATTACTGCGGAGTGTAACTTCTCCATCACGGAAGCAAGTGATAACTCCATCATCCTCTCGGACCGGTTTCTGTACATATGTTAAAATATATTTTCCGCGTATTACTTCCCAATGAGACGGCATCATTCCAATCCATTGAATGCAGCTATCCCTCATTTCCACATCTGGCTTAACGCCCTTTGTTACAGACTCAGTAATGACTGATCTCTTGTATTGTTCAAGGACATCTATTTGAGAAGATACTTCGTTTATTGCCTCATCGACCTCAATACAAAGCTTATCCAGATATGATACAATCCGTTTTTGCGTTTCTACATCTGGGTAAAACATATAATATTTTTTGAACTCAGAAAAATTCAATATTTTTCTAACTCCGCCACCCATATTATGAAAAGCCTTGCATCCGTCATATGCCTTAAATAAATATGTCGCAAACTCAGGTGTTACTCTATTGCTTATCGGTCTAAAGGCCATATACGCAGATGTAATAGCACCCACCTCATGAACAAGACCTATTCTCTGCGATACAAAGTCAAAATTAAGATTCAAACCATTCAGCATTATCGTCCCTGGCTTAACCACCGTATAATTAAGCATGGTATCTGCCACATAAGCATCCTCATCCGCATCAAAATTTTCTTTTCTGACTATATCTCCATAGGTAAACTTAAGAGCAACTTTTACATCACCACTTTTATTCTTTTGCGTCACTTCTTCAAATTCAGCTCGAATCGGCTTAACTGCCCAATCGTCAGGGATTTCACCAATCCATTCGAGTTGACTATCCTTCATTTTTCGCATATTATCACCGCCTTAATTGAAGAGCTGCGCAATGCGCTCATTAACCGACTTGTCCAGTTCCTTAAATGTAAGTGCCAACTCATCGCTTGATTTAGGCTGCTGATACTTGTAAAAATATTTGGTAAATGGAATTTCTGCACCTGTACGTATTACAGGCTTCTTCGCACTTAGATTTTCTTCAAAAAATGCCACTGCATCAGGAACATGCGGAAGAACCTCTCGTGTCATATAGTCTTCTATACTTTCCTCAAATTTTACAATCTCTGTATCTTTTGTCTCTTTATCATAAATCACATTGCCCTTGCGATCCCTCTGGATAATAGCCGACTTATCCATTACTGAAAGACCATCTGCAATCTTCTCAATCAGTTTTTTATCCGCTGTGGCTGAGCTAAGGACATCAGTAAGTATCGGCATAAAATCTTCTGGCGACATATAGATTGCATCAGAAGTCGCTCCCTTTAGAGCTTCTATTATTAAGTCATAAACAGGTTTGTTGTTCTGATAATTCTCAAGTTTCTTTGCATCCTTACCCGTTAATTCTTCAGCTTCCTCTAATTCAGTTACCTTTGCAGGATCATATAAAGACGACAGCCCGCCTTTTGAAAGCATGGCTTCAATTCGATCATTTGTAATAGCGTAGCTTCTCTGTAACGGTTGCATTACAACATATTCGCGATAAATAAACTCTTCGTTTTTGTATATCTTGGAATATTCTCCGTCAGCAAAATCAGCATACAATTTCGTAATTTGAGAACGGTCTGCTGGTGTTATTTCATTTTTCTTATCGCCAAGTGCTTTGCGAAGCTTATGGAAAATATGACTTGCATCAATCAGTTGGATCTTTCCTTTTCGTGCGTCACGCTTATTTTTTGAAAGAACCCATATATATGTTGCGATACCTGTGTTGTAGAATAAATCCACCGGTAAAGCAATTATTGCTTCGATGTAATCCTGTTCCAGCATCCATCGTCTTATCTGACTTTCACCAGAAGTGGTTCCACCTGAGAAAAGAGGAGAACCGTTTTCAATAATTGCAGCTCTTCCATAGTTGTCGTCCATTTTATCAATCGCAGACTGAAGGAAAAGCATCTGCATATCACCAGATCCCGGAAGGCCAGCACCCCAGCGTCCATCAAATCCCTTCAAGTATTCAGTATTGACAGCATCCTCAACGCCTTCTGCCGCGTCCTTGCCGCCCCACGCCGTACCGAACGGTGGATTTTCAAGGACAAATCTCATCTTCGTTCCCTTGAAGCGGTCAGCCTTCATCGTATCCTGATAGCAGATATTCTCAGCGTTCTGTCCCTTGATAAGCATCTCAGCAAGGCACATAGCATAAGACTCCGGATTGATCTCCTGTCCAAAGAGACGCACATCCGCAGATGGATTATATCGCTTGATGAAATTGTATCCTGTGGAAAGCATACCGCCGGTACCGCAGGCCTGATCCAGAATAGTGATAACCTTGCCATCATCGAAGATATCATCACAGCCTTCAGCAAGCAGGATATTGACCATCAGCTTGATAATGTCACGCCCGGTATAGTGATCACCGGCTTCAGCATTTTCAGAAAACTTTCTGATCAGTTCCTCGAAGATATATCCCATCTTTACATTGTCGATGGTCTTCGGATTCAGATCCAGTTCTGAGAAAGCCTTTACTACGGAGAGCAGACGATTGTTTTTATCCATCTTGTCAATCTGCTTGTTAAAATCCAGTCCTTTCTCAGCAGACAGGATAATTTCCTGTACATTAGGAGAGAAACCCTGGATGTAGCTCTTGAAATTGGCTGCAAGGTGATCCGAATCATTCACCAGCTCAGCCAAATCGTACTCACTGGTGTTATAGAACTGGAAGCCCGACACTTTATACATAGCCTTTGCCGGGAAACTCGGATTGGCTTTGTACTGCTCCACCACCTTCTTCTTTGTAGGCTCCAAGGCACATTCAAAACGACGAATGATAGTCATAGGAATGATGACATCCTTGTATTTATCACTCTGGTACGGTCCACGCAGCTTATTAGCAATAGACCAAATAAAGTTTACTTCGGTCGATACATCAATCGGGGAATCGTCCCACATTGCATCAATTACTGTTTTCTCAGCCATTGTCTTCTCTCCATTCTTTGTCTTTGGCGGATAGTCTCTCCGTGATACTACCCATTATAAAATTTGACCTGTCCCATAAAAAGGACTCTAATCCAGTTCCATCATCATTTTGTAGTGTTCGCTCTGCTCCATCGCATCAAATATAAGTTTGAACACCTTCAGGTACTGTTCCACATCGCCACGTTCTTCCACATAATGGATTTCACTACCGAACCCTGTCGGATTACTGATAAAACGAAGCATGGAATCTGCCAGATGATACTTTGATGGATCAGGCTTACCGCCTTCCGGCCCCGGAATCATAAACAGATCTCTGTGTTTACCTTCCAGCACTTCCAGACGAAGCTTCTTTCTATCACGTCCGCACATCTGCATGAAATAATATTCCAAAATCTGACGGATAACACTGAGTGCCGGTATAGCGGATTTAGCCTCTTTTAACTCCGTCCAAAGAGCTTTATAAGAATTCTGAACGGGATTATAATTCTCATCTTCGCTCGGTCTTGCCGGATCAGGTCTGACGCAAGGTATTACGGAAGACACATTTTCATCCTTCAGAATTTTGAAGAAGCTCGTACTACGATAATTCTTTTCCTGCTTATATGTCACTTCACTATGGAAGTATACGTTATGTGTCAGTATGAATATCTGCTTGATATAATCTCCGAGATCTGTATTGCCCTTATAATCCGTGTTGTTATAGCAGACATCAATCATCTCTCTTACAAGTGAACCCACGATAAAGAGGGAACTACTATCCATACTGGAAACCGGATCGTCAATGATCACGATCTTGTCTTTAACTTCAGTACGACTCTGACTACCACGAACCAAATGATAAAAGTACAAGAATGAGATAAAGTTTCTCTCACCTTCGCTCAGATTTTTATTAACTACCGTTCCATCCCCTCTGACTATTTCATAGTGGTTCGGGATGTCTTCACGTTCTTGAATACGGAATCCCTGGAACCCAGTATCTCGCAAAGTCTCGTTAATCTTATTGATCGTATCTGTAGTATTGACAATACTCTTATTCAGCTCTGCAATATCTATCCCCAGTTGACGGATATCATCATCTATCTTTTTCTTTTCGTCTCTTGCTGTGGTTACCTCACCGTCAGCTTTCGTATAGTTCGCTTTGTATGTATCAAAGTATGGTTTCGCAACGAAAGCAATGTATTCCTGGAACTGCTTTTTACAAAGCTTCTTCTGATTGTCAATATCATCTACCACATCGTTATTTGCCTTAATCTTTGCATTGATATCGTCGATCAACGTTCCAATCTCCAACAAAAGAGAATCTGTATCCTCCAACGACACTACAGTAGTCGGCTTGTCCACCTTTCCCGAAATTCTCTCTGTATTGATCTTCACACTACTTTCCAGCAGTGAAAGCTTATCTTTATATTCCGTCAGATCCAGTGTGGGCATCGCATCTTCCAGATTTGCTTTCAACTTCTGTAGTATCGCAGATGTTTCTGTCTCATATGCACGTTGAAAAGCCTTGATATCAGTCATGTTCTGCTGGTACTGTTTATCAAAGCTTGCTGTTATATCTGCCTCAAATGTCTTCGGCATCTTCTGCTGGCAGAACGGACACTTATCCTCATCGTTAGGCAGATAATGCTCATGTCCTTCACGCACCCATGCGGAAGCACCAAGTGCATTCATAAACTGTGAAAAAGGTGTATCCCCGCTACTGACAATTACCTGATCCAAAAGATCATGTCCCGGAAGTGTGCCATATGTCGGAGTGGAGCTAACTCTTTCAAAAGAATCATAATGAACCCCCGTTCCTTTGAAAGCTACATCATATATTTTTTGTATATCATCAGGATTGTGATCAACAGGTGCGGGCTTCTTTGTGTCAGTAAGAAGCCGGTAGAGCGAATCCTTTCTACCTGTTCCATCTGCCACATCCTTAAAACGCTCTCTTATCGGCTTAATGGCGGTGACCAAGATGTCCTGCAGCGTTCCAAGCAAACCATCACGATAATCTGTCTTATCCTTTAGAGTCGCTCTGGCTGTTTCAGATTTCTCTTCCAGTTTCTTCTTTTCCTCTGTCTTTCTGGCAGCTTCCTCTTCCTTTTCCTTATTATCGCTGCACACAGTAAAGACCCCCGGAACATCTTCATAATCAGCAAAATTCTTGTCTATGAAGTCCTGATTGTAAACAAGCACATCGTATTTATCCGCACTGTGCCCATCACCCCATTCAACATTATCTTCATCATTTGCCTTAATCGTATTGGCTATTGTTGATTTTCCTGCACCATTCCTGCCGTAAAAGAAATTGATGAATGTCGGTTCAAACTCTCTATCGGCACCTGTAAACGTTGCGTCACTTAAAACAACTTTTCTGATCGGTGCAGGCATCTTACCATTTGTCTCAATATCACTCATATTGACATCCTCCTGACATTTAGCCGTTTATTTTTCCTTCTCTGATCCATTCGTCTACTTCGGATATTTTGAATTTATATCGTTTTCCGGCTCTGTACACCGGCAGCTTACCTTCTTTGATCCAGGTACGGATCGTATCCTGACTCACGCTCAGATAATCTGCGATATCCTCCAAATTTACCCATTTTTCAACTTGCATGTTCTCATATTCTGTACTCATTATTACCTCTACTTTCCCGTATCCTTCATGAGTTCCAAACTATGTTATCGTTACTAAATCAACCCCTGCCTTTTTCATCGCCGCAATAAGATTGGATTCTTTTATTGTCCAGTGCGGATCATTCAATTCGTTATATTCTGATGCTTTCAGTATTCCAAGATCTGCTGCCATATTGATCAGATCCTGTTGTTTCAGATCACCAAGAATATGATATGAGATGATAATGTGGTGTCCGTCTCTTTCGACACCCGTGACCACCCCATAGCAGGCATAGTGATCATTATCTGTATAGCCAAAGTGATGATTCTTATTTGTAAAAATCGTCGGAAAGGTTTTGATATCCTCTATAGCCGACTCATCCAATCTGGCATACTTTTTCTTCAATTCTTCTGTGATACTTTCAGTCAGCGCCAGATCCGTTGCGATCTGGAATGTTCCTTCATCTTCCTCATATTCTTCGCCCTCTACCACAAACAGATTGTAATAGGATGTGTTCATGGTATAGAGCTTTTTTCGGGCTCCGTGCCGTCTCCCCCTGGATGAATTCACAACTACCTGTATGGTGTTTTTTACCTCATCCGCATGTAAGACAACTTTATTTCTATCACCGGGGATTTCAATATTCGTCTCTTTTGTTTCATTCGGCAGGAGCGGTTGTCCTATTGATGGTAATTCTTCGCTCATACAAGCTCCTCCATTCAGTCATCGTCATCTATTCTGTCTACATGTCCATAAAACTTATTGTTATTTCCGGACACATTGAAATTAAAAAATGTCGGATGATCATTATAAATCTGTTGTACAACCGGACCAGTCTGGTTATCTGAATCAATCTGTTCAGCCCCTGTGTCCGTTGTCTCTTCTTCATCTACAAAAACTTCATCATCCGGTTCATCTTCAATAGCGTCCATTGGATCACAATAATCTATCGTTACTTTTCTTGTGCTATTCTCACCGATTTCAGCAGTATAAGGGCGCTCAGTACCTTCATCGGGCAACGGGCACCACTCCTCATATGTTTCTGCGCCAATTTTGTTATCTTTCAAGGATAGCAGCACATAATGCCATATGCCCAAAAGCAATGCTTCAAAATTGATTTTCTTCGCTTTTAGGATGTCTTCCTTAGTTATGATGCTCCCATCTTCTTTAGCATAGAACTCTGCATCATTATCTATTTCTTTATCTGCTTCAAGCACCTCGATCAGTGCCTTAACCAGATACTCATCCTTCCTTGTGCTTGTATGCAGTTCCAGGTACCGATTCGTAAATGCTGCCATACTCGCAAGGCAGTCTGTGTAATCGTTTTTTATTCTGTCATCAAAAGATTTCTTTGCCGATTTATCCCCCAGTCTGAAAAACCTGCTGCCCCAGCCCACGCATGACTTAAAATCCAAAGTCCCGTCACGGAGCGTTTTTTCTTCTGTCTTCATCGGCTTCGGAATATCCGGTGTCACTATTCTTGCCAGTGCCAGCAGCGTTTCAGGCTCAGATAATCCGCTGCGGTTCCCTTTATAATTCTCATCTTTCGATAGCAAAGGCTTTCTTGCACTGGATATCAGCGTAAAGAAAGTGCCTCCGCACAATCGCCATTTATCTCTATTTCCCATAGATTGACCCTCATTTTCAAAATACCGACAACTCCGACATAAGCGACCACGTGTACTCCGACAAAAACTACTTCCTACTGACTCTTGTGGAAAGCACAAGAGCTCTAAAGTGGTCGTTCTGAGAGCGGTAGCCGTGGGATCAGGCGAAAAATCAATTCCTAACAAACCCCACTAAACCAGTATATCACAGATCAACCCGAAACTCAATTTGTTTAAGTTTTTCATAGAGTTCTTCAGTGCTCCCTCCACAGAAACCGTCAATCGGAGGAGCTCTGTGAGTGATACATCGCCATATCTCCTCCAGCAAAACCAAGGAGGAAAGATATGCAAAATCCTAGTGTTTCACTCGTAAACTTCCCTATGCCGATCAGCATTGAAGATGCTCTCGCGATGGGCTACAAGCGTTCAGACATTGTCTACCGCTTGATTGGCAACCGCCGCTACAGCTGCGTGATGGTAAAGGGAACACAGAAGCAGGCCGATGACTACCTTCGTGCTGTCAGAGCCGAACAGAAATCGGAGGATCGCGAAAAGCGTTGCCTCATCTCTGACGGAAAGGGCGGCTACATTGTCTGCCCTGAATGTAACAGATGCCGTTCATGTCCTAAAGTGGGATCTCTTGATTTCGAGACCAATCGTCCGCTCTCGCTTGAAAAGCTTATGGAAGGCGATTCCGATGACGACAACACCATGGACGTACCCGGAGCTGTTGATGTTGAGTGTGATGCCATCGCCATGCTTACGCTTGCAGAGTTGTTGGCTTATCTTGGGTCATTCAAAAAGAAAAAGTACGCCGAGATTTTTCAGGGACTCTTCGATATGAAAACCATCGAAGAAATCGCTGAAGAAAACGACCTCAGCTGGTCTACCTGCAGGGATCGCATCAAAAAGGTTCGTAAGCTTGCTCAGGCTTTCGTCGGTCTGACGGAATAATGAATCGACCTGTAAACACAACAGGAGCCGGACTATATACCAGCCCGGCTCCACTTTTTGCTTTGTATTCAATTATTACCACTTCCGACCGTTCATCTGCCACTTATCATGTCGCTTTATTCCTCTTAGAGCTTGCCTCAAAGTATTTGCTCTACCGTGCTGATGGTAGGGCAACGCCGGGGAATGTGCGTGAAAGATTACTGATGATCCCTCATAAGGATACCCAGCATTATGAATAAGCCATATATGTCGTGTGTTTCTTGAAATCAAGGCAATATCCACCTCATCAGCCCTCAATACCTCAAAATACTTTCGATCCAAAGTGTTTATCTCTTCTGCACTAAACATAGGCATTACCCCCTCTTACCATATCCGCCTGCTGCCTCAGCAACGCACATGACCAGCTCAGTTGTTCCCTCTCTGAAGTCTGTCACAATTTCATCTGCTCTTGTGATGGTCAACCTTCCGCCCTCGCAGCGCACTGTAATCGGAGTGTCCTCATCAAAACCAAGATCCCGGAGCCACTGTCCCTTCAGCATAATCGTCGGTGTGCTTTTATACCGATAACCCGACTGTCCGTATACCTTCATATTTCTGTATTCCTTAAATCCCTTCATTTGGCTTCCTCCTTCTTTTTATCCTTCTCCGCTTTCCACTGTTCCAGCAGCCTGCAGATGACCTTTTCCATATCCGCAGGCGAATAATTTGATGAAAAGTATTCCTTCAACTTCTTATCTGTCAAAACAACCTTCCGGTTGTATCTCCCAATCAGACTATCCTCAAAAAGCTTCTTTATCTTCAACTCCGTGATGCTTCCGTTTTCATCAACATACTGCCGCACCGCTCTGACCTGGTATGATTTCATTACTCCGTTTTCCTGCATAAACTTGTAAAGGATCTTCTGGATCGGATGCTCCAAATACGAGATATCTACAGCAGTCATCAAAGCAATCTTCCCGGCATCTACCATATCAAGGAACTCAGGAATGAGCTCAGTCAATCGCACAAATCTGTGGATCTGATTACGACTCTCTCCTGCCTCTTCCGCTACCACAGCTGCGGCCTCCAACTTCCTCCCAACTTGGGAGGAAGTTCTGGTTGCCTTACCCTGATGCTTTATTGCATCCAGCTTCATACGATATGCAAACGCCTTTTCACTCGGAAGCACCTCTTCCCTCTGGGCATTCGCCTCTACCATAACGATCGTAGCCGTATCATCATCCATATCCCTGATGATCGCCGGTATTGCTGTAAGTCCGGCAAGCTTTGCCGCATGCATCCTGCGATGCCCGGATATCATTTCATATCCGCCTGCTTCCGCCGGTCTTACGATTGCCGGTGTCAACACGCCGTTCTCTCGGATGCTTTCCACCAGTTCCTGCATCTTGGCATCATCTACAACTTTGAACGGATGATCCTTGAATGGAACAATCTGCTCCATTGGAATATCCAAACTGGATTCTTCATTGGACACGCCCAACAATTCATCTACACTCTTAAGTTTTATCTTTTCACCTGGTCTTTGCTTCATGTCTCATCAGCTCCTTCCCGAAATCCATATACGCCGCTGCAACCTTTCCTTCCGGATCATGACGGAAGATACTCACTCCCGCCGCACTGCTTTCTGCCGCTCTAACCGAGTACGGGATAAAGCTCTCAAACACTCCTACTCCGGAGCCCGTACCATAAGTCCGTAACACGGCATTCATCATATCTCTCGCGTAAACTGTTCTCAGATCCACCATCGTGAGCAGGATCCCCTCGATCTTTAATTCCTTGTTCAGCTGCTTCCTTACCTTCGAGATCGTAGAGAGAAGCTGTTGCAAACCTTTCACCGGCAGATACGCTGTGGATGTCGGAATGATCACGGCATCCGCCGCCACCAGTGCATTGATGGTCATGATCCCCAAAGACGGCATGCAATCGATCAGAACAGTCTCGTATCTGTCACGGACAGAATCGATAAACTGTTTCATGATCATTTCTCTGCTCATAACCCCGACCAGTGATACTTCCAGCGCCGATAACGCGATATTCGCCGGGATCAGATCTATGCCCTCATCCTGCCTAAGAATTGCCTTCTCAACATCCGGAGCATCTCCGTTCACGATATCCATCATAATCTCTGCTAGCGTATAATCCATATCATCCGGATTCTCAAAGCCCAGGCTCACAGTACCACTCCCTTGTGGATCCGCATCCACCACAAGTACCCGCTTCCCTTCTTTTGCAAGTGCGGCTGCCAAATTCACCGAAACGTTACTTTTTCCGCATCCGCCTTTCTGATTACAGATAGAATAAACTTTGCACATAGCACATCCCTCCTTAATAATCTTCACGGAATGCTTCCATATAGTCATAAACTACCTCTATATTTATCAGCACCCTTCTCTTGATCCGATAGATTGCCTTAGCATCCTTCGCCAGTTCCTCAAAGCTGTGAAGCCCCATTGAAAGCAGCTCTGCACCTTCCTTATAAGAAACGAATTTCTTACCACCGCCCTTTATAAGCTTCTCTAATCTGTCCTGTGGTATTTCTCTTCTATATGCCATGTCTTATACCTCCCTCATTGAATCGTAGTAAATTGCTTCCTCAAAGTTATCCGCCAGATACTGCTCGATCAGATCCACATCGATGATCACTGTCTTTCTGACTCTCAGATTCGCCTTCGCCGACTTCGCCAGCCTGACGAAGGTCTGATACGGGAGCTGATAAAGTCTTGCTCCTTCAAGGTATGTTACATAGTGTCTTTTTCTGCCGGACAGGTATTTGTCCAGATCCGGCAATCCCGGCTTAGGTTCCGGCACCTCATTTCTTCTTGCCATTTGTTTCCTCCTTGGATTGTCATTGGTTGTCAGTTGCAAGCACAGGCTAAAGTGATAAAAAAAGAAGGCACTCCATCACCGGTATTTCTACCAGTAACGAAGTGCCTTCTAACACTTTCATTCGTTCAGGCTGTTCCCTGAATCTGATCTTTAGTTTTTAACTCTCCGTGCTCGACCTGACAAAGTCTTGCACCTCACACAAACGGCTCCAACACCACCCAACACCGATTCGGCATTCACTCCCTTTTCACTCAGAACCCGCTATTTCAGGGCGGTCATGGGGAGGGTTGGGTTGAGTCAGTTCTGGGCGTTAGGGACGGATTTTAACGTCGGGAACAACAACACATCTCTAATCGCCGCACTATCTGTCAACAGCATTACGAGTCTGTCGATTCCATAGCCGATACCACCGGTAGGCGGCAT
>NZ_JNJM01000030.1:0-27148 GCF_000701645.1 Oribacterium sp. FC2011 | reverse complement strand
TGTTCTTGAGTTCCTCATCGTCGGCAATGGCCGAAGAGCGTTTCTTGGAGCACCTGTCAAGGGTGGCGGACGGTGCCAATACATAAATTTAAAGCCACTGAACGAAAGTGTAAAATGATAAAAATCTGCGAACGAGAGCCACCAATAACACCCCATTTAGGCAGGTGGAATTCAGTCTTGCAGAACGCAATTCCAGTTGTCAGCGACCGCATACGCTTTTTTCAATTTACACATCATTCAAGTGGCTAAATTCCACAATAAAGGGTTTGACAAAATATGTCAAACCCTCAAAAAACTGAATTTAGTCTTCAGTATGGAATTTACTTTTACATGTGGAATTTAACTTTTCATTCAATCACTTAATGAGCGCAGATCCAGCGATTAATAGTCTCGGAAAGACAAAGAAAAAATCCTTAAGTATCCTCTTGAACCACTCTATGACAATAGCCATCGGGGACGGTTCCACGAAGAGCTTCAGCGAAAAAATACGTGGCATTTGATCTCGACCTGCAAAATATCAGCCGGGGCATATGCCCCGGCTGAAAAAGTTTTCATCAATCTTCTTTTGGTGTCTTTGTTACATCCTTGGTTTTGCATATATCGTAGATGATATCTACACAGCTGTCGATTCCGAGGCTTCCACTATCCAGGGTGATGTCATAATTCTGGCATTTGCCCCACTCCTGTTCGGTGTAGTAACGGTAATTGAATTTACGTTTCTTATCCATATCCTTCAGCATCTTGTCAGTATGCTCAGGATCCTTGTAGATACGTGTAATACGGTCTTTTCTTTTATCAAGATCCGCATGGATGAATACATTAAGAACGTCAGTCCTCTCCCTGAGTATATAATCTGCGCAGCGTCCCACTATAACGCAGGGGCCTTTTGCCACAAGCTCAAGTATGACTTCTCTCTGCTTTGACCAGAGATAATCCTCAGGACTCATGCCGTAACTGTTACGGGCTGAGAAGGAGTACTCGATCCAGTTCTTGGCGTTGGCATACTCACCCTGTTTTTTTACATATTCTTCTGCAAAGCCTGTTTTGAAGGCAGTCTGCTCGATGATTTCTTTATCATATAACGGGATTCCCAGCTTGTCGGCGAGCTTTTTGCCTACTTCTCTTCCGCCGGAGCCATATTCTCTTGAAATTGTTACATACTTAATATTCATACTGTCACCTTCTTCCGGAGTGTTGTTTCACGAACTATCTGCCTTCATTTTAACATCAATATTTCGGGCGTTCAATGAGTTTGGAAAAAATTTCTACATTATGACTCCGAGGTCGTAACAGTTCACGATGGCTATGTAATAATATTTATTTCTCGAAAAATCTTTTCCAAATAAACCAGAGTAGAACACTCATGGCCCAGCCGAGAATAACGTCTATTACTGAATGCTGCTTTATAAACATTGTGGAAAGGCAAATGAGAACTGCGATTATGGTTTCTATGTTCTTGTATCGCAGCTTTATGTACCGGCACTCTCGCACTACCAGGTCGATGGCTATGGTGCTGGAGACGTGCATGCTGGGGCAGACGTTGCGGGGCGGGTCGATGGAGCGAAGCCAATTCACTGCTGTCGAAAACAAGTCTGTCGACTCCAAGGGTTCTCTCAAGGCGAGGCCGTTGGGCCAGATTGTGTACACTATCATGCAGATAGTGTAGCCTCCGAATAGTATGAAGCAGAGCTTCAGGAAATCATTTTTGGTTCCCCAGAAAAGGAAAAACACCAGGGCCCCCGGGAAGATGATCCACCACATGGCATAGGGTATGAAAAATGCGGGGATGGTGGGGATCATTCTGTCAATCGGTAACTCTATGATTTGGACTTCGCTTGCCGGAACTTCCCTTAACTGTAAACGCGCAAAATATAAAAGGTAACAGGGGAGGTACAGAAGCCAGAGGCAGTAAATATTATCTTTTATGAAACCTTTCGGGTTTGTGTACATGGTTTTGATTTTTTCCATTTATCATGCTTCCTTTGCAAACTGGCTGTTATAGAGTGTTGAATAGAAGCCACCCTTTTGGAGGAGCTCCTCATGTTTACCCTGTTCGATGATATTTCCGTCCTTCAGAACCAGTATCAGGTCTGCATTTCTGATGGTGGACAGACGATGTGCAACTATGAAGGTTGTTCTGCCTTCCATCATTCGGTCGAAGGCATGCTGGATATGAAGTTCGGTTCTGGTATCGATTGAGGAAGTAGCTTCGTCCAGGATGAGCATCGGCGGAAGGCGCAGCATGAGTCTCGCTATACAGAGAAGCTGTTTCTGTCCCTGGCTGAGGGAACCTCCGTCTTCACCGAGAACCGTGTCATAGCCCTGAGGCAGACGGCGGATGAATCCGTCGCAATGTGCCTTTTTTGCAGCCTCAACTATCTCTTCCATTGTGGCATCGGGCTTTCCGTAGGCAATATTTCTGCGGATGGTAGTGGCTTTGAGCCAGGTCTCCTGAAGTACCATTCCGAAGTTGTCACGGAGACTTCCGCGGGTGACAGAGCGGTTGTCAAATCCATCCACCAGGATACCGCCCTGATCCGGCTCATAAAATCTCATCAGAAGGTTTATAAGTGTTGATTTTCCGCAGCCCGTGGGACCAACGATTGCCACAGTCTCACCGGGTTTAACGTGAATGTTTATGTCGGTAAGTAATTTCTTACTCTTATCATAAGAGAACCAGAGATGTTCTACATCTATCTGTCCCTTAAGTTCACCATTTGCTCCAAGTACTTCCGCATCGGGAGCATCCGGAACCATGGCTTCTTCATCTATGATCTCAAAAACACGGGATGCGGAAGCGATGGCATTCTGAAGTTCGGTTACAACTCCGGAAATTTCATTGAAGGGCTTTGTGTACTGATTTGCGTAGCTAAGGAAGGACACAAGTTCTCCGACTGTAATCATGGTTTTTATGGCCATGAAGGCACCGCTCACGCCTACTGCCGCATAAACGATATTATTCACACATCTTGTGGCGGGGTTAACAAGTGAGGAAATGAAAACTGCCTTGAAGCTGTAGCCCGACAGCTTTTCATTGATGTCCTCAAATTTCTCCTGGGCATCCTTTTCATGGGAGAACGCCTTCACTACCTTAAGGTTTCCAAGCATTTCCTCTGTGAATGCGGTTATCTCTCCTCTGCTTTCCGACTGCTTCTGGAAGAAGTTGTATGTGTGCTTTGCTATAAGGCTTGCCACAACAAAGCTAAGAGGCGTAAGACAGATAACTATCACAGTAATGAAAGGCTCAATGTAGAACATGAACATCAAGGTTCCAAGTATGGTGAGAACTCCTGTAAAAAGCTGGGTGAAGCCCATGAGAAGTCCCTGGGAGAACTGGTCTATGTCCGTAATGATACGGCTGGTCAGATCGCCTGCCGGGTGCTTGTCAAGGTAGCTTATGGGAAGCTCCTCCACATGGTTAAATGCTTTTGTTCTGATATCCTCAACTACTCTGAAGGTAACGATGTTGTTGATGTGGTTCATGAGCCACTGGGCAAGAGCCGTAAGGATGATAAGTATTCCCATGAGCTTCAAAATGCCCATAAGCTTCCCCCAGTCAACATTACCTTCACCCACTATGGTATCCACCGCATAGCCTGTAAGGATCGGAAGGTACAGAGTCAGCACCACGGTCACTGCCGCAAGCAGGATGGAAATGATAACAAGATGCATATATTTCCTTATATACCTAAGGATCCTGCCAATTGTCTGACGGTCTTCAGCCGTCATTTTTCTTGGTTTTCCTTTTGCCATTACTCTGCCTCCTTTCCGTTTTCTGCCAATGCTTCTGCCTTTGAAGTTTCAACCGAGCCGTCATTTGAATCCGCGGAAGATCTTTCTGTTTCTGTCGAAGGATTCTGTGTGTTTCCGGCTGGTTTACCGACTTCATCCTTATTAAGCTGTGAGAGGCAGATCTCCTTATATACTTCACAGGAGTTGAAAAGTTCATCATGGGTTCCGATGCCGGCAACATTACCATCATCAAGAACCACGATCTTGTCGGAATTACGTACTGTGGAGACTCTCTGGGAAATGATGAAAACAGTCATGTTCTCGGTATCTCTCTTTATAGCCTTTCGGAGTGCCGCGTCCGTTGCGAAATCAAGTGCGGAAGCAGAATCATCCAGGATAAGGATCTCAGGTTTACGAACCACGGCTCTTGCGATGGCAAGTCTCTGCTTCTGTCCTCCGGAGAAGTTTCTTCCCTCTTGCTCTACCTTAAGCTCCAGACCTTCGCCCTTCTGCTCCACGAAATCGTAAGCCTGGGCGGTCTTTAATGCTGCATAGATTTCTTCATCCGTTGCATCTTCCTTGCCCCACTGCATATTTTCTCTGAGGGTCCCTCTGAAAAGAACGCTTCTCTGGGGAACTACACCGATTTTCTTTCTAAGCTCTGAAAGCCCGTACTCTTTTACCGGCTTTCCTTCTATATCTATCTCACCGCCGGTAACGTCATAAAATCTAGGGATAAGGTTAATGAGTGTTGACTTACCTGCACCGGTACCTCCGATGACACCCACAGTCTCTCCGGGCATGACATCAAAGGTGATTCCGGAAAGTGCAAGATCCGCACCTTCTGTGTAGGCAAAAGATACGTCACGGAAGGAAACCTTGGGGGATGAATAAATATTGCCTTCACCCAAGGATGAGCCGGTTTGAGCTCCTTTGATAATATCTGAAGCAGCTTGTTCTTTTGAGATACCTGCAGAAACCGGAGCTTCTGATGAGCTGCTGTCTGCGCCCTTCGCAAAAATACCATTTGAAACAGAGCCGGCAGAAACTCCGGCATGATCCTGAACGCTTGGCTTGATGCTGAACACACCGTCGATTCGATTCATACTTGCCATGGCACGGGTGATCTGTATGACAAGGTTTGCAAGCTTTATAAGCTCAACCAGGATCTGGGACATGTAGTTAACAAGAGCCACAAGCTGTCCCTGGGTCAATGATCCCGTATCAACAAAATTGGCGCCGCGGTAAATAAGGTAAACCACAGCAAGGTTGATGATAACGTAGGTCACAGGATTAAGAAGCGCAGAGATACGACCGACATTTACCTGCATTTCTGTAAGTCTGTCGTTCTCCCTCTTGAACTGCTCTATCTCGGAAGCCTGACGATTGAAGGCGCGGACTACTCTCACACCGAGAAGATTCTCTCGGGTAGTCTTCATTATCTTATCAAGCTGCGCCTGATTGTTCTTGTACATAGGGGCAGTCGTCAGGATGATGCCGAAAACCACCGCAAAAAGCACAGCTATGGTGATGGTGAAAATGATTCCGGCCTTAACATTGATGGTAAAGGCAAGGATCATGGCACCGAAAACGATGAAGGGTGATCTCATGAACAGGCGGAGGGCCATGTTTACGCCGCTTTCCACGGCATTGATATCTGAGGTCATTCTGGTAATGAGGGTGCTGGTGCCCAGGATATCGATGTCCTTATAGGAAAGACTGTTTATATGCCTGAACAGGTCATTTCGGAGCCCTTTTCCGGTATGGATGGCCACCTTTGCGGCAAAGAACTGTGCAGTAAAGGAACATGTGAGACCTATGGCCGCCAGTAAAAGCAACAGGCCTCCCATTTTAAATACATACCCAAGGTCATTATTATGTATACCCTTATCAATCATACTGGAAATGACCATGGGCACCAAAAGATCGAAGCAGGCTTCCAGGCACTTGAACAGCGGCGCCAGAATCGCCTTGACCTTGTAATCATTAATATAAGATAAAAGTCTTTTCACGAATTGCCTCCTGAAATTTTGTTTCTGTTTTCGCAGGAAGTGCTCTTTTCTATAGAAGAGACTCTCCCAAAACAAAAACAACTCTGCTGCGGCAACCACCACAGCAGAGCCATTATATACCCTTTGTCAAGAGATGTCACATTTTCAACGATTATCTATTACATCCCAAATAAACCGGAATGCGTGCCTGTATCTGTTATCGAGTACACAGAAAATGTTCAGCTTCCGACTAATCTAAAGTTCGACTTTAGATTAGTCCGATGCAATCAATCACATTGAAAATAACCATATGGATGATACAATTAAAATAAGAATCAGCTCTGTGAAATAAGTCTCAGAGCATTGTGCGTGAAATCAGAAAACAAAATAGACAGCGGCATGAAAGATGCTGGGAGGTGACGTATGGCAGATAAGCTTGGAATCATCGCACTTGAATCAGCGATAAAATCAGGTCAGAAGGTAGATAAGATACTGGAAAGCTGGCGTGGAAAAAGCTTTCTCATTCCCTGTGAATGTCCAAGATTTAACAGCGGAGAAGGAAAGGGAATCATAAAGGAATCTGTCAGAGATAAGGATATATACATCATGGTGGATGTATGCAACAACTCTCTGACTTACAAAATGGATAGCAGCCTTAATCGAATGTCTCCGGATGACAATTATCAGGATCTGAAGCGTATCATTGCAGCCTGCAACGGAAAAGCTTCCAGAATAACTGTCATCATGCCTTTCCTGTATGAAAGCAGGCAACACAGAAAAACCATGCGTGAATCCCTGGACTGTGCGGTTATGCTTCAGGAACTGGAAGCCATGGGGGTTCATGACATTGTGACATTTGATGCTCATGATCCGAGAATGCAGAATGTGGTACCACTAAAAGGAATAGAGAATGTTTCCCCTGCCCTTCAGTTTACCCAGGGACTATTTACCGAGTATGAAGATTTAAAGATAGATGGTGAGCACCTCATGTTCATAGCTCCGGATGAAGGTGCTACGGAAAGAGTTGTGTTTCTGGCTTCTCTGTTCGGTGTAAACATTGGCATGTTTTATAAGAGACGTGATTATACCACCATCGTGAACGGATCCAATCCCATCATTGCCCATGATTTCTGCGGAGGCAGCGTTGAAGGAATGGATGTCATCGTAGTGGATGATATGATTGATTCCGGAGGAAGCATGCTTGATGTTGCGCGCCAGCTAAAAGACCGGGGAGCCAAAAGGATTTTTGTTTTTGCTACATTCGGGCTTTTCTCCCGTGGATTTGAAAAGTTCGATAAAGCCTACGAGAATGGTGATTTTGACAGGATCTTCACCACTAATCTCATCTACCAGAAAGAAGAAATGCTTTCCAGGGAATATTATTTCAGTATCAACATGGAGCGATATATAGCGGCTATCATAGACACCATGAATAAGGGTGGTTCAATGTCTAAACTAACAAAACCTGCTCAGAGGATCAAAGCGACAGTTGAAAAATATAAAAAAATGACCGAATAGACAAAAACTATTGTCGCCTTACGGTCGCTCACCTATAATCAGGTCATAAACAAACTTTGATAAGGATGGACGTATTTTCTATGGCTGATCATGACAGATCAGAATATATAAAGAGGGAGATTCTCATCAACGAGAATCTCCCTCTTTTCATAAGACTTTCTGATTATTTCATCATCTTCCGTTTATCCAATAGTCGAAAACTTTTTTTGCCACCGGTACTGCGGTGCGTCCTCCGGTCTCGCCTTCTTCTACCACTACGCAGACTGCGATCTCGGGGTTATCGTATGGGGCGAATCCGGTGAACCAGGCATTGGTAATAGTTTCACCGTTTTTAGTTACCTCTGCGGAGCCGGTCTTTCCGGCCGCGGCATAGTCCGCATCTCTAAGCTTTGAGGCTGTTCCATCAGTAACAACCGAGCGCATGAAAGAGCCAAGAATCGATGCCTCCTCTTCCGTCATAAGCTGTAACTTTTCGCCTTCCTCAAAAACCTTAATGACATTTCCTTCAGCGGACTGGACTTGTTTCAAAACCTGCGGTTCTGTAAGTACACCTCCGTTTGCAATAGCTGATGCCAGAATCACCTCATGAAGGGGACTCATCATGGTCTCACCCTGCCCGATGGCGGTCTGCATCATGGTCCAGGTACCGGAGTCCTCCGTGACATTAAATCTGCTCTTTTTTGAAGAAAGAGCTATAGGCAGATCCTGGTTGAATAAAAGCTCTTCCGCTGTTTTGGCAAGCTTCGTTTTATTTACCATGGTGCCTATCTTTGCAAAGGCAGAATTGCAGGAGTATGCAAATGCTTCGTGCAGATTCTCTTTCCCATGTTCCTCACCGCTGTAGCAATGCACCACATAGTCTTTATCCTCATCATCACTGTACTCACCGTCACAGTTGAAAGAGAAGTTTTTGTAGTCATTGGGATGCTCTCTTATATACTCAAGAGCCATAACGATCTTGAAGGTTGAACCCGGAGCATAGAGTCCCTGAGTGCATCTGTTGAGAAGTGGCGCCTCGGAGTTCTCATCATTAACTATTCTGTCCCAGTCCTCCACTATGGTGTTTGGATCAAAGCTTGGCTTTGAAGCCATGGCAAGTATCTCTCCTGTTTTAGGATTCACGGCTATAACTGCACCGTTATACTCACCCAGTGCCTCATAGGCCACCTTTTGGAGTCCCGCATCCAGGGTTATGATCACATTATCTCCAAGACTTTTGGTTTCTGTTATCTCATTCGCCACCTGAATCACGGGGTTGGAGTTTGATTCCATGAGGTAGAAATTGGCAAGAGACTCTATACCCGTTTTCCCTTTGGTTGAGTAACCCACCGTCTGTGCAAAAACTCTTCCCAGCGGATATTCTCTCTTCTCTGAGTAACTGCCATCAGGGTTGTCAGAACCATCTTCATTTTTCCTGGTATCCGTCACCTCTGTTCGTGCCAGAACCTGTCCGTCGGAAGATATTATGGCACCTCTTACGAAACGGTTATCAAATACCTCCATTCGGGGGTTGTAGGCATTACCCATTAGTTCATCCGAACGCCAGCCTATGAAGTACACCATGTAACCGATCATGGCAAAAAACAGCAGCGCAAAGAAATAGATGAACCCCACTATATTCTTATTTGTAATTTTCTCCCTTGAACGGGATTTGTTATTATCCATCACAGATCTTCCACATTGACATTATTTCCGTACACCGGATTTTCATTATAAAAACTGCCTTCCTCTCCAAAATCAGGCTCATCTTCCACCATCTCATATTCATCGAATTCGTCTTCATTGCCCTGGATAATGTATAGGGCCTGAATAATTGCAAAAACGATGAAGGCTGAAACCAGTGAAGATCCTCCGTAGCTCACGAAAGGAAGTGTAACTCCTGTAGACGGTATAAACTTTATGGCGCCTCCTATGGTAAGGAACACCTGCACTATGTACTCGATAGCAAGCCCGACAGCCACGTACTTATAAAAACTGTCCCTCATATATGTGGCTATGACCATCATCTGCATGAAGCACCCAAGGCACACCAGGGTAATACATATAGCCGTTATTGCCCCCATTTCCTCAGAAATAGCGGAAATGATGAAGTCCTTTTCAACGATTGGAATCTTATTTGGAAGTCCCTGGTAAAGTCCAAGTCCCGCAAATCCACCGGTACCTATAGCAAAAAGCGACTGGGTGATCTGATAACCCTTATTGTCGATATCAGCCCAGGGGTCGATCCAGGCAAAAACTCTGGTTCGTACATGGCTGAAAGCAAAGTAGGAAAAAACCGCTGCAAGACCCATGCCGATATTACCGATGGCGAGATACAGCCAGTTATTGGTTGCGATATAAAGGATAACAAGGTAAGCCACAAAGAAAATGAGAGCAGACCCAAGATCCTTACATAATACAAGAACCAGCATATGCAAACCCGCCACGATGGAGGTATATACGATATCTTTGAAGCTTTCCGCACAGCTAAGCATTCCCGAAACTGCCAGAATAAAGGTGATCTTTACAATCTCTGAAGCCTGAAATGTGAATCCGGCAATTGAAATAGACATCTTAGCGCCATAGCTGGTTGCACCGATTATCAGGACGATTCCCTGCATAAGTATTCCCAATGCAGCAAATACATATCTCCATCTCACCAGATCCCATACCTTGTCGATGATATAAGGTATGACCAGCGTCAATGCTGCCGCTCCCACCATGATGACAAACTGTTTTATGGATTTGCCCATGTCGAGACGCTCCAGCATGATGAGGCCATAAGCCATGAAAAACACTGTATTGTTCAGCAGTAAGCGGTTAATGTTTCTGTATATATGCGTGGATATAAAGACATAAAGTGCGAAAAACAGAAGCTGAACCAGATAAAAGATCACTGCACTGATCTCTCCGGTTTTCAGATATACTGTCAGATTCATCAGAAAATGAACTAACAGAATGATGCGAAACTGCCAGTAACACAGCGGATTCGCATCATCCTCGTCAGGTATCGTAAGATACCTGAAATTACAATATGTATAAAGAACAATCAAAAACAGCTGGATATATTTTGTAGCTGTAATATATAAATTTACCATTTAAATCCCTACTAAATTCGAGTATGTAAAGCAGGTTCCCTTGCCTGAGTTGTAAGGAAGCACATCAAAAGCAAACACACCTCTTAACACCGGATCACTCTATTCCGTGACGGAAATGTCCCCTGGTCATGGCCCCTGGCACTACCCCGGAAAGAATCTTACGTACTTCGCTTTCTGACTCTATGGAAAAATCATACCGTACACTATCCGGTTCAAGTGCTCTGATATCTCCCTCAAGGTCATATAAAACCAGTGGCTCAGCATTAAAGATCTGGTTGTAGCAATACTTGCAGTAGCATCTAACCGGCATATCCTTCTGCATACGGTCTCTCAAACGAAGTATCCTGTTACGGTGATCACATCTGTCAGAGGTTCTCTGTATACAATTGGCGCTCACCATCATGGGAAGATGCCCATAAACCAGCGCCTCATAGGGCACTGTCCTGAGTCTCTCATCCGACTCATTTTCCTTGAGAGCCTTTCTGAGCCCCATGCATTCCCTGCCCGTAAGCTCTATGGGATAAGTGAGACCTTCCGCTCCCAGATCCAAAAGCATGGAAACTGCCTCTGTGTTGTACCCGTAACAAGTATAATCAAAAATCTTCTTTATAGTATTTAAACCTTTATTACCGCTTTCTGAAGGATCCGATTCCGAAAGAAGCATTGCTTCATCAAAGCTTCTGATAAGAACCGCATCAGGAACTGCCCCAAGTTTTACTAAGTTATCAAGAAGTTCCCGTGAATTAAGGAAAGGGTCTGTCTCCCTCTCAATGCGTCTGAGCCTCAGTCCGCACTCTTTTCCGGAAGCCCTGATACTTCTGAATATTGCCGCGAATGCTTCTGCCTCACGCTTCTCGTTTGCAGCCTTAGATCCTGATTCCTTTTTATCTGAGGTTATCTCCGGAATCCCAAAGCAGGCTTCGTCAACATAAATTCTACTGACAGCTTTTATATCCATCACAGCCTTAAGCTGTGCCTCTGTTTCAACGGAGGCACTGACCGGCATGTGCCAGGCTTCTGCAGATAACCCCTTTTTCCCGGTATTCTTTTTATCATTCCGCGAGTTGTCTCTTCGAACCACTTAAAATCTCCTCTTCGTACCTTTCCAGTGCTTCTCTTCTTAACTGATTAAGCTTTCCCACCGGATAAAACGCATCAGGACTGATATTGACCCTTACGTCCGTAAATCTGAACGCTGTTCCGCCGGTTTTTCGCAGCTTCTCTTCAACATCTGTCGCCACCATGGGACGTTTTTCCGCTGCCGAAACATTATCCTGAGACACCACAGTCACCATCCTGCCACCCTGATCTGTCAGAGTGAGTACCACCGGTCCTCCTGTTTCCATTACTATATCTGCTTCCAGAGGTATCGTGCGGTTTTTGTCTATAAACTCACTCTCGATGTAACCGAGAACCGCTTTATCAATTTCACGGAATTTCTTCTCCTCTATGGCAATCATATCCGCACCGTTATGCTTATTGAGATAGCTGGTGGTGCCGCCTCTGTCGAAAACCTCACTGAGTATCTTCTTGTCTTCGGGATCCACACTGTAAGACTCTATCTCTCCATCCAGATATTTCATGGCCAGATCCAGATACTTTCTGTAGACACTGACTACCCCCGCCGTATATACCGGCGATTTCATACGTCCTTCAATCTTGAAGCTGTAAGCCCCGGACTTAATAAGGTCAGGCAAAAGGTCTATGGTCTGCATGTCTTTCATGCTGAGAAGATATCCCTTTTTCCGAAGTTCTCCCGATGTCTTTCCATTTTTCGGGTTTGCCAATGTTTTCGCCCCGTCGGCAGTCTCTCCGCGGCTGATGCTTTCGTAACACAAACGGCAGGTCCCTGCGCAGCGACCTCTGTTCCCGGATCTTCCGCCAAGAAGAGAAGACATAAAACAAGCTCCTGAGAAGCTGTAACACATGGCTCCATGGCAGAAAACCTCAAGCTCCATTCCGGTTTCATCATGAATCTTTTTTATCTCTCCGAGGCTTAATTCACGGCTCACCACAGCTCTTGTCATGCCGAATTTCTGCGCCATGCGGGCTCCTGCTACACTTGATATTGTTTCCTGGGTGCTGGCATGAACTTCAAGACCCGGAAACATTTCATGTACCTTCTTAACGGCACCCAGATCCTGCATTATGAGCCCATCAACTCCGGCTTCATAATAAGGTTTTAAGTATGAAAAAAGCTCTTTAAGTTCATGATCCTTAAAGAGTATGTTTACCGTCATATAAAGTTTTACCGAGAAGAGATGACAGTAACGGATGGCCTCCATTACCATATCTTCCTCCTCGGTTGTTGCTGAATCCGCGTAGGCTCTTGCGCCAAATTTCCTGCCGCCCATGTAAATGGCATCGGCGCCTGCATTAACCGCCGCCACCACCGATTTAAATGAACCGGCCGGTGCTAGCAGCTCTACACGTTTATCTCTTATTATTTTCATATTTAATAATTAATTCTTTTTTCTTGCCCCTGTTGTGATGGAAGTAACCTTCTCATCCTCTGTAAGAGCATTATCTCTCGCATCTCTGGCAGCAAGCTTTGCTTCAAGCTCCGCAAGACGCTTCTGAGTATCTGCAAGTTCCTTTATATTATTCTCAAGCTTCATCTGATAATTTACCAGATCATGCTTCAAACTGTAGCACTCGCGCTCAGCTTCGTCTTTTTCTCTTTCAAATTTTCTGGTCTTATCCTGCTCGTGGAAAAGATCGTCACATATATTAATTTCCAAAAGTAATGCTTTTAAGTTGTCATCCAGCTTGTTGTAATTGGCAACCATTTTTTTAAAATCAAGAACCTTCTGATTGAGATAGCTTGCCACTTCATGCATGTATCCTTCTGTTGCATTGCCTGAAAGCTGATATATCTTTCCATCGATAACGACTTCTACTGTATTTTTTTCTGCCATGGATTTACTCTCTGTTCTTTCTATAATAGGTATATGAAAAATACACCGAATATTACTACACTCCGATGGTTTTGTCAAATGTAGAAAGCCACACCCGACCTCGGAATACATGTATATTGTACCACATTACAAGCCCAATAAAACAGAGATATATGAGGAAATGCTGTTTTAATAAAGAAAATGCAAGGCGATCTTACAGATCAAGCGTCTCCTGATGAGGCAGTCCAAGATGCCTGTAAGCATTGGCAGTGGCAACACGGCCTCGTGGAGTTCTGTTTATAAGACCATTCATGAGAAGATACGGCTCATAAACGTCCTCAATGGTTCCGCTGTCCTCGCCCAGAGCAGCCGCAAGGGTCTCCACACCAACAGGTCCGCCGTTAAACTTTTCCATGATTGTCAGAAGATAGGTTCTGTCGTTCTGGTCAAGACCAAGCTTATCCACGTCCAGTATATCCAGTGCCATGTCCGCAGCTTCCTTTGTAATCTTTCCGCCGTACTTCACATCTGCAAAGTCTCTCACTCTCTTTAAAAGTCTGTTGGCAAGTCGCGGCGTTCCTCTGGATCTCAGCGCTATACGCTCGGCACCCTCATCATCTATCTCAACATTAAGAACATTTGCTGAACGCAGCACGATTTTTTTGAGCTCATCTTTATTGTAAAACTCAAGCTTTGAGATGATGCCGAAACGGTCACGGAGAGGCGCTGACAGAAGTCCTGCTCTTGTGGTTGCACCGATAAGGGTAAAGTGCGGAAGGTCAAGTCTTATGGATCTCGCCGTGGCATCCTTGCCCAACATGATGTCTATGGCAAAATCCTCCATGGCAGGATAAAGTACTTCCTCCACCTGACGGTTAAGTCTGTGTATCTCATCCACAAACAGCACATCCCCTTCAGAAAGCCCATTCAAAATAGCGGCTATTTCACCAGGTTTTTCGATGGCAGGACCGGAGGTCACCTTTATGTTAACCCCGAGTTCATTGGCTATAATGTTGGAAATGGTAGTTTTTCCAAGTCCGGGAGGTCCGTAAAAAAGGCAATGGTCCAGTGACTCTCCGCGGTTCTTCGCTGCCGTGATGTATACCTTCATCATCTCCTTAAGCTTTGACTGACCTATGTAATCATCCAGCTTCTGGGGTCTGATCTTCGGCTCCAGCTGTCTGTCTTCTACTGTTTCATCTGTATTTATAATTCGACGTTCCATCTAAATTAACTTCCTTCAAATTTATAGAAAACTGAGATTCTTCAGCGCCAGCTTCAGTATCTGATCCACTGTCATATCTCCGCTTATCTCAACCTTCTTCACCGCACGACTCGCCTCGGTCTCAGAGTATCCCAGAGCAACAAGTGCTTCCACGGCTTCCCTTTGTGCACTGTGCGCCATGGCCGCTCCGGTAAATGCCTGTCCGCTGCCTGAAGAACCATGATCCAAAGCTGTATTGAAAACCTCTGAGGCATCCAGCTTATCCTTGAGATCCAGAACTATCCTCTGGGCGGTTTTACTTCCTACTCCCGGTGCTCTTGAGATAGCCTTGCTGTCTCCGGTAACTATAGCCATCCTAAGGTCATCCGGCGACATGGCACTGAGGATGCCAAGGGCTCCCTTGGGGCCCACACCGCTGACTGTCAGAAGCATTGTAAACATCTCCCTGTCCTCCGGTGTCAGGAATCCGCAAAGCTCCACACCATTCTGGGTTACTGAAAAATATGTATATATCTTAACTTCTTCTCCTATGGAAGGAAGGGCTCCTATAACTGTGGCCGGCACCCTGATTCCGTATCCTACTCCGGATGCCTCAACAACTATCATTCCTTCCTGGATCTCCGCCAATTCTCCATGTATAAAACTGATCATATATGTCTCCACAAATACACGAATATTCGTCCCACACATTGCTTCTCTGAAGCTATTGCAATATCGACATGTACCTTGAATCCGCGCCAACACGCTGCTTCTCGATATATGTCGTCAAATCAGACCATCTGTTCTGTCTGTCAGATTTATTTCACGACGTCAGCCGTCTGATACTGGACTTATACAGTATGATAGCACAAATGTTTGCTAAATGCCATATCTCCTTTTGACCAATGTTTAATCCTGTGTTAGACTCGGTCTATCGGTCAGGAAATAGTTCACTTAACAGTAACATTACATTCGAACACTATTTTGGAGATTGGTGTTCACCGGATTCAGACTACTTATGTCTAGGACGAATTGTTTTGCCGAAAGAAGGGATTACTTTGCTTCGAATAGAAAAACCAATTGAACTTACAACTGAATTTGACTTGTCACTGATCGCTCCGGCGGAGGATATCATGTTCTTTGACATTGAAACCACCGGACTTTCTTCATGGAAATCAGGGCTTTATCTCATTGGTCTCCTTACCTATGATGAGAGCTGGAAGCTTATCCAGTATTTCTGCGAGGATGTCAGCGACGAAATCACAGTGCTCGAAAACTTTTTCACACTTCTGTCTTCAAAAAAAGTGCTGATCTCCTTTAACGGAGACGGCTTTGATATCCCTTTTCTCACACATATGGCGGAACAATACGGGCTTCCTTACTCTTTTGATAATGTTGAGAGCTTTGACATTTTGAAAAAAATCCGTCCTTTGAAGAAGCTGCTGGGACTTGAGAATATGAAGCTTAAGACCTGTGAAAAATTTCTGGGAATATACCGTGAAGACCGTTTTTCCGGCGGCGATCTTATAAATGTCTATTTCCAGTGGCAGGAGGACCACTCTCAGGATAAACTTGAATGTCTCCTGTTACACAACTTCGAAGACATCGAAAACATGCCGCATATCCTGCCTATACTAAACTATCTTTACGCCCTTACCGGGAGTTTTTCGCTGCATTCACAGGAAATCGTAGAGCACCCGACTGAGAAAAGGAAGGTTCTGAGTCTCACCTATGAGACCTCCGTAACTGTTCCTGTGCCCCTTGATATAAAACTTGATAACTGGTTCATGAACCTGTCCGATACGGATCTTAACCTCTGTGCCGACCTCTATGAGGGTGAACTGAAATTCTTCTACCCGAATCACACAGACTACTATTTTCTCCCCATGGAAGACAGGGCCATACACAGATCTTTGGCTGAGTTCGTAGACCGGAGCCACAGAAAGAAAGCCACTGCCAAAACCTGTTACCAAAGAGTATCCGGGTTGTTTCTTCCGGAACCGGAGCCTGTCTTTTCTCCTGTTCTTTACAGGGAGTATAAGGACAAACTCGCTTACACTCAGTTCGCGCCGGAGCTTTTTGATGACGAAACTCTGACTGAAGCATATCTCCGGTCAGTCATAAAGCAGCTGAAACTAAAGATGTGAAAAATGCCATACAACCAAAGGCCGCTCATATAAAACCTCATAAGAACACTAATACCGGCAACATCACGATATACTACCTATGTTCATGATATGTCTCCTTTGGAATTTGAATCGAAAAATATCCAGGTAGTGCAATAGGCACTAACCTGGATATCCAACTGTCATCTTTTGTGTCCGGATGTTTGTCCGGTGTTTTTGATGTAACTTAACTTCTTTTGTATTTGTTTTTAATGTTGCATTAAACATATTCCGCATGAATCCGGTGATTTCATCCCAGTATCCATTTACATATGCCTCCTGCATCGGAGTATCGTATTCATCAATCAGGATAATGACTTTTTCTCCATAATACCTTCTGAGCAAAGACGAAAAAATGTTTAAACAATTGCCTGCAGGCGCTGATTTATCCATTCTCGCGAATAGCCCTTTTTAGCATAGGTTTCCAAAGCGCGTTCTATAGTCAGCTCAGGATCTATTACTTCTTAAATTCGCTCGCGACCAACCTGAGCAAGCCACAGCTTGAATGGCTCAGCTTTTTTCGAAGGAATAGATTGGATCAAGCGAAGCAATTGTTCGGTGTTTGCTACATCGGTATTATATCTTTTGCCATCCTTCGGCGATCTCATTTTCAGTTGGTTACAATTTGTAACCAACTGACTCCCCTCTTCTTTAAGTCTATTTTTCAATACTTTCCAATAATTCCTTGCACCATCGATATCAGGTTGTTCAGTCATTATACCAACTACATCCACAACCGAAAAATACCATTCTTCCTCATCTTCAACCCATGCCGTCCTAATCGGCTGGTCTTCAAATAACTGAACTTTATCATTTGCCATCTGCACGTTTCCCCCTTATCGGTTCTTCGTCTTGTTTTTGCCCATTTTCCTCAAGCAGCATAATATATTCCATCATTCTGATCAAATATTCCGGAGGGGCGCTTATTCCCTGTTCCCACTGCTGAAGAGTTCTTACGGGAATTCCAAATTTAGCGGAAAACTTACTTTGTGATAATCCCGTTTTCTTTCGTAACTCCTTTATTTTTACTGATATATCCATACTTTCATCTCCAAAAACATTTTTATACTTTAATAAAGTATAAACCAACTCATATACGTCGTCAACGTATATATTTCTCTCATTGGGTACAACAATATTTTCCCAAAATAAAACTGCAGGCAACCACAAGGATCACCTGCAATCTATTATCATTATCTGTACCGGATGAATGGGATAACACAAATGTACTATTCCAGCTCATTTACAAGGAAATTTCTAACCGTTTTTTCCTGTTCTTTTCGCACTTCTTATATGTATCATTTGACACGCTTTTCAATATATTCATACCGATCAAATGCTACTGTACCCAAAGTGTACCTAAAAGGATTATATCACCTCGCATCCATTAACCAAAGGTCATTTCCAATAATTCCTGAGCTGCATCTTTGCTCTTAACACGCATCAGATTATCATCAATCTTTGCCCTCGAAAGTAAATTCATGCTTCCGTACCATACTATTTCATCGTCAATGATGGCAAAATGTTCATGCATATGATCCTGGAGTCTAACCTTTATGCCACAGTTTACTAATACCTGTACAAGAGCCTTTGTATCTTCAATCTTTTCTTCCGGATAGCCTTCGGGATTAAGTGTAACAACAGTAATCTTCACCCCATTTTCTTGTCTTTGCATTATAAGCCTTACAAATGCATTTACCTTAGCCTGATTTAATCCCGGGCTGGAAATAATGACCTCTTTATTCGCCTCCAGTAAATCTCTCTCATACACTTTTTCATATGTATCTATACCAAAGATTGCATTTGCATTTTGCTTTTCGGAAATAACATTATTGCATATTTTGTATCCTATCTTCTTATATGTTCTAAGGCGTTTATGATACATTTTTTCAAGGACACGAATATGAGAATCTACATAGTCGTAAATGATAACTTCTGTCTTAGTTTCATAGTCTCGATGGAGGCGCCCGGCAAACTGCTCGATATTCCCTTCAGCTGCCGCAGGCATTGTAAGCATCATTGTATCAAGCCTCGGATAATTGAATCCTTCACCAATATACTTATCTATCGCTACCAGGATGACTGACTCCTCATCCGGAACCGACCGCATTTGCAATCTCATTTCATCCTTGGCTTTTCTACTGCCTCCGCCCTGAAGAAGATAAATATGGTCCGCTTTCCCTTGCAGTCTTTGAAATAGAAGCTCCGCATGTTCCTTATACTTTGTCAAAACAAGCGGGGTTCTTCCATTTTGAACGCAGTTCTCAACATCTATGATAATCTGCTCATTTCTGGAATCGCATTCAATAACCGCTCTGTTTGCTTCGGTAACTTTAAGATCAGATGCACTAACAAGCCTTGTAAATCTCGGATAAACAAAATGATCAATACCCTGTTTTTCAGCTCTTTCTTTAGCAGTATAACGGAATCTAATCGGACCAAACTGCATAAATACTTTCTTTTCGAGTCCATCTTCCCTCTTAGGCGTTGCGGTCAATCCATAAACATACTTTGCTTTTGCCAATCCTATAACATCCTCGACAGTTTGTGCCGCCCCATGGTGACATTCGTCCATAATCACCATTCCATACTGTTCAATAATCGGATTGATATCATCTCCCTTACCCAGAGATGAGAATATAGCCACATCAATAATCCCCGTCATGGAATTATGTCCGGCATATAGCTTTCCAATTATGCTTTTTCTCTTCTTTACCTTTCCTGTTTTGGTCTTATATTCCGGCAGCTCAGCATTTATATCCAAGAACTTAGTTAAATCCTCTATCCAGTTTTTTTGAATTTCTGTATTATGTACCAGAATAAGGGTATTAGTTTTTCTTTGCGCTATCATATATGCGCCTACAACCGTCTTGCCAAAAGAAGTAGTTGCAGCGAGAATACCATTATCATGTTCCAGAATAGTCGATGCACCCCTCATCTGCTCTTCATATAGTGTTCCATTGAAAGAAACATCCAAAGGTGTGCCGGTGCACCTATTATCAGTCAGCGAAAAAGGAATATCCACCTCATTGAATCTATCAACAACAGAATCAAGCAAAGCGCGAGGAATACAAATATAACCTGATTCATCGTAACCGCAGAAAACTATTCGCGGTATACCTTTTGTTGATAATCCCATTGCAGCCTTCTTATAAAAATCCGGATTGCTAAAAGCTGCCATGCGCCGCAATGCATTTTGCATTCGTGGTTTCATGTTCTTTGTATTGATGTAAACCTTGTCAGCAATTACAATCTCAACAGCAGACGAAACGTCTTCTTTATGCAAAGGATGTTTAGCTTTGTCCCAAGGCTTAGTATCGTTCGAAGACTCAGAATTCGCTTCAAACTCATTGCTAAGAACACCAAGGATCCCTTCTGCTGACCATTCTTTTATTCTTTCTTCTACGGTTTCGGAAGAAAGTTTTTTCACCTCTTTTAAACAATCCCATTGATTGGGGTATGCATTCCAGTTTTCATCAATAAAAGCGCTATTTCCATACTTCAAAGCCTGTCCTTGTAATGGCAGTGCTACAAGATTACCGAGTCCCGGCTTGCCTGTTTTTGTATTAATCGGTATATGATCCTGAGCCGGAAGCATTCTGTCATAATACTTGAAGCTTCTCATATTTACAGACTCAGCGCCTTTAGTTAAAAGAGCAGTCCCGAATTTTCTTGCTGTAACGGCAAGTATCGGCTTTTCGAAGAACATCCAAATATGAGCTCCTTTTCCGGACCGTGAACGTTCAACCAAAACCGGAACATCATTGTTTTCACAGATCTTCCTGAAAGCATTAACCTCTGCCATCCACTCCGAATCAAGGTTTGCTCCATCATCTCCACCGATTTTGTCGTCATGACAATCAAAATCAAATACAAGAAAATTGACTGTTTCATCAGGAAACATCGGATATAATCCTATTACATCCGAGGCATCTTCCCTAGCGCCCATTAAATGCTCGTACAGCACTTGACCAGTCAATTCTTTATACCTCTGGTTCTGACATTCTCCACAACCCGCCTGCGGATTATTCTTTTTTGGGCATATTCCATCTTTCCAGAAATTCCAGCATTGCGTATAGTATCCATGTTTTCCGGTTTTCTTGTTAGCCTTTCCGGAACGTTTGCTATATACATCATTCCTACCCTTGAACAAATGATAGTAATACTGGATATGCTGCTTGGTAATAGTAACCGGAAGAATACGAGCTCCTTGATCCTCTTCAAAAGCAAGATTCCTGTCTGGTGACAAATCATCTAAATCCTTTGCCTCCCGCTTGTATGAAATCCCAGCATTATCGAGAAGTCCGTGCAAATATTCAATTTCATTTTCAAGTTGACTTATTCTCGATAAGTACTGTTTTTCATTCATTGCAATCCTTCCATTTTATTTTCAGTTACTTTCTTTTTTTCTACAAGAGCATAGCTAAGCTTTTGCTGCCACTTGGGTAATGTGGCTACCCAGTCTAATATATCTTCAGTAATCAAGTTTACTCCCTCCCAATTCACCACTTTGTTTTACGCCGCTATCGCGTTATCATTTATGCTTTCAATAACTTTCCGGATTCCCATCCAAACATTAAGATCTGTAAAAATCTCAACTACGCTTCCCTGATCCGTAAACGGAGATTCTTGAAGCACGGACAGATCCTTCATCATACCGTTATGTACGATATACTCAACTATCTGGTTAACAAAGTATATCTGCCTGCTATCAAGGTTGGCGCAATCCAAATACTCTGAAAAAGTAGCCTTAGCCGCATTCATGTCAAGACCGACAATCTCGCGTACAAGTTCACCCAAAGGCTTAGAGCCATACTCCTGCTCATATTCTTCCTTTGTGCCGAGCTCAGACCAAAGAACTTTTTCCAATGCCTCTATATCGTCGTGCGACAAAGGAATGTTGGACTTAAGTTGTTTAATTGCCTCGTTATCCTGATGTTCACGGATGTAGTACTCAGCTTTTGCCTTGTAATTTTTCAAATCATCATGCTCGAGCTCCGACTCATTCCAGGAAACATCAAGGATATCATCCTCAAAGTTTGTATCATAACGAAGCTTGGTATGAGGAATATACTTCATAAGATTACGAAGTTTTTCTCTGATTTCCTCAAACTCATTAATGCCGCAGTTATCGATGTAATCCGTATAAAGTATCTTATCGATAAGTTCTGCCTGTACCTTTATTTCCGGTATGTTTGCAACGCTGGCGATACCCCTGACACGCTTAAACAAATCGCTTCGAGCTTTTCCGTATTTCTTGCCCACAAGGTATGCAAGCTCTATCCCATACATAAGTGCATCGAAACGTACCGCACTTGCTTTGTCATCGTTCGGAAGAATCAGAGGCGCAAGTTCTTCACGTACTATCAATGTATCTTCATATGTCAGCGTCTGATAATTAGCCTCGTTTGAATACAAGTCAACATACTTCAGGTGCTGCCTAACCGCAAAATTCTCACGTGGAAGTTCCTGCACCTTACCGGTCATCATCTCTACCAGAGCATTGCGATATGCTATAAGCCTGTCCACCTGATATTCCAGATCCTGTAGCTTATATGTAATTTCGAACTGCAAGTTAAAAATTGCCCCCTGAAGCGCAATCATATTAGCAGTAGGTTTTCCCTTGCTCATGCGGAAGAACTCAAAGTTACCGCAGAAATCAAAAATGTAAAACTTGCTCTTGTCTTCTCCATCAATAAGTCCCGGACATAGTCTGGTACCGCGTCCGATCATCTGCCAAAACTTGGCATAGCTCATTACCTTCTTAAAGAAGACAAGGTTCAATACCTCCGGTACATCGATACCGGTATCCATCATATCAACGGATATCGCAATCTGAGGCAGCTTATTAGGCTCAGAGAACTCATCAATAAGAGTCTGGGCATAGTTGATCCTATTGTCGATTACCTGTGCAAATCCGTTAAGATGCGGGTAGTCTTTATTAAAGATATCAAGAATCTTTTCCGCATGATCATGGTTTTTAGCAAAGATGATAGTCTTACCAAGCTTCTGACCATAATCTATCTTGATACCCTCTGTCATAACAGTGTGCAGTACCTGACGGATGGTATCTTCATTGAATATCCATGAATTGAGCGCGGATGAACTGATAGCTTCCGGAACATCTCCGTCTTCCATCTCAAATGTACTCTCATAAATAGCTTTATCTTCATCGGAAAGATCCGCATAAACGATTCCCTGTTCTATAAACTTAAGCTTAGTTTCTACAGACAGGAAATCAACAAGATATCCGTCGGTTACAGCCTGACCGAGCTCGTAACCGTATGTAGGAACTCCGGGCTCCAATTCGAATATTTCATAAGTATTCTTATCGATATCATCCTTAGGTGTAGCTGTAAGACCTACCAGTGAAGCATCAAAGTATGTAAAGATGTCTCTGTATTTGTTATAAATAGACCTGTGCGCTTCATCGCATATTACAAGGTCAAAATGGCCACTGGTAAACAGTTTTTGATCCTCAACCTTTACAGAATCAATGCAGTTCATCATAGTCTGATACGTAGAGAAAACGCAGTGAGCATTATAGTTATCCTTCTCTTCGCAAAGGTTTGTCACCGAAAGGGATGAATAGTTGTTTACAAACGCCCTCTTTGCCTGAGTTACAAGCGATGTCCTGTCAGCAAGGAAAAGGATATTTTTAATCCAACCCGCATCAAGAAGTACATGACATAACTCTATTACGGTTCTTGTCTTACCGGACCCTGTTGCCATGACAAGAAGCGCTTTACGGCGGTTCTTCTTATCAAAGCTGTCGCATACTGTCTTTATAGCAGCCTCCTGGTAATAACGACCGGCAATCTTCTTATCTACATTTATATGATCAAGGGATGTCCGCATTCTTCTGAGATTGAACATCTTTTCAAGGTCTGCCTTGGAGTATATGCAGGCAACTTTTCTCTCCGGATACTGTCCATCAATAATTCTTGTTTCAAAACCATTGGTTAAGAAAACGCACGGTCTTCTCTTGTATTGTTTTTCCAAAAGATCTGCATAAAGCTTTGCCTGCTGGCGTCCCTTAGATACGTCAACGCAGGTTCTCTTTGCTTCAACAACGGCAAGTGGCTTATGTGAATTATCATAAAGGACATAGTCCGCATAGCCGACTTCGGATTTATTAGGCATCCCCGGAAGTTCTACTTCATTGATCCAGTCGGAACCTTCTTTCCAACCGGCATCCATAAGCATGGCATCAATATAAATCTTTCGTGTTTTGTACTCCGATAGATCAAGCGGCTTCGGAACATAAGTCTCTGCCTGTTCTTCACGACGAGATGTCAGCTCTTTCTTTAATGCGGAATTCTCAGCAATTAGTTTTTCAACATCAACGTCAGGGAAATCCTTTGTAACTTGTTCGGTTTCGCCCTTTGTAAGTAAAGACTTGTCAAAGTTATGTTCTTCGTATTCATCGGCATAACAGTAACACACAAAGTCAAAGAAAATCTGAAGGTTCTCAAGGCAGAGTATCGCCTGGTCTTCTGTGATCTTCTTGCCGGAATGAGCAGCATTGTTACCCATCTTACGGATGAAATCCATACGCTTCATGAGGTCTTCATCGATGATATCTCTGAATTCCTCTGTGCTCATAAGGCTTATCAGATTATCCTGATAAGGCATAGATAGAGAAGCATCGACCGAATACATCCACTTTATTGCAAACTCCATCGCCCTGCGGCAGTTGATGATGCAGGAGGTAGGATCTATATATAATATTTTCTCAGCCGCAATCGCCACATCGGAAAATGTGTTAAACTTCGGCTCCTTTTTCAAATAATCGAAATTTGTCATAGCTACGAAAAACGCATGGCCGCGGAGACGGTTAAAGCAGGACATGCAAGCTTGCTTGCAATGGACTGCTTTAATCGGATCAGCGGGCTGTGTGGCGACAGCCACACAGCGAAAAAGCTGTAGGCTTTCGAGCGGTCATGCCCTATGCCTCCTTTCAGTTCAGAATCTCATGTACTCTTTCCTGTACCATTTTACTGATTAGTTTTAATCTATCCGATGAATAATTATATGCACCTACTTTTTGTAGGTTATATGTTAACATCTTTCTCAATTTTTCTTTTAATCTGCTGTCCATTATCTTTTTTGCTTCCTCTATATAATCTTCATATACACTGGGAAGCAATGTACCGGCATATTCCTTAAGTAGTTTCTCATCTGCCCAGTTTTCTTCTCCTGCTAGATTAAACAGGGAATTTCCATGGTCAAACAGTGGTGCCGGAGCTATTATCTTATTTGTTTTACTATCAACAAGCACTCCGAAATTGCCAAAGTGCCTGTCAGTATTGTAGATCACTGCATCTAACACTATCATATCATTAAGAGCATCTACATATTTAGATCCAAGATTCTCATAATACTCTCGTACCGCCTTCATTCCACCGGTTTTTATGATTCGACCAATTGGGACAAATGCTACATCTTTACTCGTAAACAATTCGCATGCGGAGCACAATTGTTTCTTCCATTTTGAAATCTTGTACGTAGAAACATTCATGCCCAAAGCAGTCCCTATCTCATATGCATATAGTTCCGAATACGGCTCATTTCCAGTATTGGATGCCCCCGATGTAGCACCCTTATAAAGATAAACCTTTCCATTAATTCTTCTCCAGCATTTGGGGAGCATGCCATTTGTCGTAAACTCTGGAGACGACGCCAGAGATGATCTGGCACTACTCCCATATCCGGTAAAAGCAATCATGGCAAGCACACGGCTGAAATTATTCTCATAGAGATTATTATCTCCAAATGTACCTTCAAATCCTTCTTCCACTACCCAGTATGAATCATTTAATGATAAACCCCTGCAAACCGAGATAACATCCATAGGTCTGTTGGCATTAAGACCACACTTCGCAAGAAAAGCATTAACATAGGCTCGATTTTTCGGGATAGTTCTGTTTTTCATCCAAGAAGCAAGCCCTTTGTCACTTAGCTCCATACCTAAAGGAAGAAGATGCTTTTTTTCTTCATTTATCCATGTGATCTGCAACACCGGATCAGCTAAGTTCTCAATAATTTTAAATTTAATAAGCTCTACATCAAATAGTTTTAAAATATATTCCATATAAGATTCTCCCATTGCTTCCTTTTACAGTGCCGGAATAGGTATCTTCGTCAGATATTACTTTCTTAACCTGCTGATTCATTTTTATCTTATGTATTCTCCTCATGGGGCTTTTAAGTATATAGTTTTCCTCTTCCAGCCATGAGAAAAAAGCTCGAGATATTGCGCCTCACATTATCAACTGTAACCTTACTGCAATTATTTATTTTCTGATAGATTTAATTCACTTATTATTTGTGCTGCAGCCTTATCTGCATTCAAGCCTGCTATATTTACTTGATGCTCTATCTTTGAAAAAGCCGGTTTAAAGTATCTTATATCCTCTTTTATAGCCTTGATATATTTACTCTTCCGAGCGTTCTTATATTCATCATCATGATATGGCTCATCATTTTCATCAGTGAATATCAATCTGTCAAAGATATTTTCAGGTGTATCTTGTATTTCCACACAAACCACTTCAGATGAAGCCTTCTTCAGATATGTGGTGTAATACCTCGTGTAGTATATTGGTGGCACAGCCATAACTTTGTTATCATCCTTCTTTATGAGCTGCTCAATAATATATCCTCTCTTCTGATCTCTTTCTGCTGCATAGGGATTAGCTTTTATAAAAGCATCAATATTTCTATACCCATAAAAGCTCTTAATTTCATCATCGATATCATAAAAACTATAGCCAAGCTTCTCTGCCATTATTCTTCCAATTGTGGTTTTTCCTACATTTGATACACCAAACAATAATATATTCATGTCTTTATCCAAAATATTCCTGCATCAGACTATCAAATAATTTCTGAGTTTCATCCAGCGACTTCTGCACTGCAACTTTTGATTTGTCGACTTGACTTGTAAACTCTGAAAACTGTTTCTGCAATTCAATTGGTGGCATTATCATGTTAAATACTCTTATATCACCAACATTTATATGTGGAGAAGCTGAACCACTCATCCCTTTCAGTGCGTTATTCAAAAATGAATCGCAATTCATTGCCATACTTAAGAATTCAGGCATACACTGTTTCTGATCTGGTGATAGAAGCATCGAGCGTTGTCCAAGCGCAACATCACAGTCTCGATCAATTACTGCTGCAATACCTAAGATTGCACCTTCTCTTGTATAAATCACATCGCCTTTTTCTGGTTTCTTACGCTGGATACGTTTTACATATTCTTCTTCCGGAATATACTCAATTTCATCCCAAAGAATTTGATTTTTCTTAACAATTGATGTACGAATACACATAAATCCCGTATCATCTGTAGTGTAAGAAGGCGTCGAATGAGGACAGTCAACTATCGAATAACACGCTTCCTCTAATGGTTTTGTATCCCAGCCCCTCTCATTTGTAACTGGATCACCAAAGAGCTCGACAAATCGTTAAGGAAAGAATCGAAGATGGTGCAAACGAAAAAGCAGCATTACGCTTTCCAATAGCTGCCCTTTCGTTTGCATCAATTTCGATTTTT
>NZ_JNJM01000029.1:0-28618 GCF_000701645.1 Oribacterium sp. FC2011 | reverse complement strand
CCCCGGAAGACATGGAAATTGTTTGTCACTATACCTATCCTTAGTGTATCATCGCTTGTAGATTGATCCATTATCTCTTTTGAAAACAATATGTTTTCAACTGTATCCCTGGCTTCTGTTTCTGCGATGATGCGCTCAGGCGCAATGCCTTTTGAAATGAGATATTCCTTTCCCCCGTCTCCTTCACTGACAGTCTCATTCTTCCCTATTCCACCGGATACAATGCAGATAGTATCCGGATTCTTTATGAGATAGTCATATGCAGCATCAAGTCTGAATCTGTAGATCGCACTAGGACTTCCACCTTTCATCTGCGCACCAAGGACAATTATGTAGTCAAGATTTTCTTCACCTTTATCATTGAAGTGACTTGCCATGGCAATAAAGCAGATGGTAAAGAATATTGCCGTTAATCCGATTATAATGTAACCTGCACATCTTATCCCAAATGGGATCTTCATCCACCTATCATTGCCTGAAAGATAGAATAATAGTCCGAAAATAATTGCACTGAATATCCATATCATGAATGAGAATGTGCCACTTCCAACCATGTAGATACTTACAGAGTAGATAAGGCTTAGAAGCGTAAGTGCCAGAAACACATATCTTATATAGTTCATATCAAAACTTTTCCTGAATTCCCCAAAAGTATATTTCTTTATTTACTTTGTTCCTCAGCAGCCATTTCTGCATTAATCGTATCTTCACTTGCGGCCATTGCTTTCAACGTCATATCAAGGAGTTTATCAAGCTCCCATCCAAGCTGTTCGGCGCCACGTTCGATCACTTCTCTGGAACAGCCGGCAGCAAAGCCCTTGCTCTTATACTTCTTTTTCAGGGACTTTAATTCCATGTCCTTTGTGCTCTTTGATGGTCTCATAAGTGCCGCAGCCCAGATGAGACCTGTAAGTTCATCAGCAGCAAACAGTACTTTTTCCATCTCGTGTATAGGTTCAACGTCTATTGTCACACCACAAGGTACAGTAATCCCATATCCATGTGAACAAACAGAATGGATGATACCCTCATCTACCCCGCCTTCCCTTAGTAAGGATACCGCTTTAAGGCAGTGTTCCTCCGGGTAAAGTTCAAAATCAATGTCGTGGAGAAGTCCTACGATTCCCCATCGATCTTCTTCATCCTCATATCTAAGCTCCTTCGTATACCACTTCATGACTGCTTCCACAGTCAGTGAATGCTGGATATGGAACGGATCCTTATTGTATTTTTTCAATAGATCAAAAGCTTCTTCTCTCGTTATCATTTTCTATCCCCTTCCTTACAGTTCCAAATGCTGTCTTATTTTTACGTTTTCCTGTTTAAGCTCCGAATCAAGATAATCGAAACTCTTCGGAACTACCTTTATCAGATTCATGGCATCCTGCATTTTCCTGATAGCTTCAACCGGAGTCTTCTTATACTCAAGAATCTTCAAGTACTCATCTGAAAAAGGCTCTATCATCCAAGCTTTACCCTGTACCTGAAGCCCCTTCAGCTTTCCGAATCCATCATAAGCGTCGAAAATAGCAATGCTGACATTCTTATTATCTTTTAATGCTTTAAACTTAAGCCCGCCTTCCGACAAAAAGTAAAATGCTCCGTCTAAGAAATTATATTCGATCGGAGTACATCTTACGAAACCGTCCGAAGCCGTAGCCAGTGCACAGGTCTTTCTCTCACATATAAAGGATTCTATTCTTTCCTTCAGTTTCTCCCGTTCAAGTTTAGCTGAATCAGCATCCTTTTTTATCCAGTAATTTGCCTGTTTATCATAGTCAAGTTCCCACATTGTATTCATCCTTTTTATAAATTGTCCTCCCGCTCTTTCTGAGTCTTAAGCCCCTCTTCATCATAGGCATAGGTATCTTTCCACCACATCATGGATAAGGCACATTAGCATGGTTTTTGCTATGTCAATTGGCTCATTGGAATACTCCTTTAACAGATACGCCATAATCACCGTCGATGCTTACCACAACGTAATGTCTTGTTTCCATGGATCAGTACTCCTTCCTAATATCCCTAAGACTAAAGGCATTTTTGAATTCTGCAATATCCTTTTCGCCACGAATAACCATTAACTCATGAAACGCCCCTGTCTTTTTATCCTTAAATCCTGCCACTTGCTCTCCATTACAGATTGATGCACGGATCACAGGTATCTCTTTTTCTGGATCATAGTTATATTCCGGTATATCCGGTTTTTTCTTTAGAAAAATGTTGAACATATAGACTCCCTCTTAGTTAAGCATAAACCGAAAACCTATGGATATCAGAACTAATAACGAATATGTAAATCATACCACAAGAACTTAAGTAACTAACATAGTAAACGGAATAATAAGAAATATATATGTACTGATTATATTATCCTTGACCTGTCCGATAAGATGTACGTGACAAAGTAATATAAATAAGTTTCATACAGATCCTTTATATATAGTGTGGAGGTCTATCATGAGTGAGGAAGAGTTAAAGAGACAGCTTTTGGAAGCAGCCGGTATTTTCGTTTGGTCTAAGAAGAGCGATCCTGTAGAAACAGGCGTGAAAATAGCCAGTTTGGCACAATATCTTAAAAATAAACCGGAATCGGAGCAGCGTGCGATTATCAATGAAATCAGAATCGGAGGAATTGAGAAAGCATTAAAATGGATTTAAAAAAACGAAATGATTTGTCCTCACGGTGAGGATTAATCATTCCGTTTTTTAGTTATGAAGTAACCTATGTTAGCAGTTGTTGCAAAATATGCAACAACTGAATCTCGAATTAGTTCTCCCTCTTCAAATACTTTTTTTATATGTCTGGAAATTGTAGATTTATCTCTTTGGAACAGTTCCGCCATTTGATCGATTGAAAGCCAAACCGTCTCACCTTGCTTACTTTATTCATTTATATATCCCAGTTCGATATACAACTGATAATATTCATCATATAATCCACAGCAAGCATCCATTCCCATATTGGTGGAAAATGCTTTTTGCATAACTATCTCCCAACTACCATATTTCTCAAACATTTCATCAGGAGTAGGACCGTCCTCATGTCCATAAGTATCCATATTACTCTTTTTGAGCTTTTCAAGTCCCTCCGGATCATCTTTGTATGATTCAAGCCTGAGGCGGTTCTTTTCAGCTGAGACAGCTCTTGCCATTTCTTCAGTCGTTGCTCCTTCTTCCTTCATTTTGTATAGGATATCTGTCATTGAATCCAACGACTTATGATATTCTATGCGTTTTTCCCTTGCGTCAGCAACAAACTCAGGATCAGTCCAATCATACTCTGCATATTCTCCGAGACGTTTTGATTCCGGACTTGGTGAAAAACCGTATACTGCATCCGGATTATCAATAATGTCTTCCATTGCCTTTACATTGTCTCTTGGATCATGTTCATATTTGAAAGAAGTATTATCTGCTTCGTTTTTCTGTGATGATATAATGTTTTCTATTAACGGCTCCGGAATCTCTAGTCCACTACCACAGCCACACAACAGGCTAATACTAATTAACGATATCCCAATAAACTTTATTATTCTCTTCATATTTACCGCCTAAAAAATCAACTAAGCAGAACTTTACAACAGTTACCAGTTACACTAATTCCTGAATTCATCCTTATCTTCCAGCTTACATAAAGAGATGCTTTCTACTAATTGAGGGTAAGATCATATCCTTCACTTATAAGGTAGCATAAATGACGAGAGGCTGACCGCATATCCTTAACTACACATTCTGAAAAGTTCCTGTCATCCTCAGGTACATATCCTCGTTTTGCATTCATTGATCATCCCCCTGCCAAGGATTTTCTCATAGTTAACCGGATCTGTAGCTCCCTCAGTGTTGATGAGTAAAATAGCTGAGTTTTCGTCTATTTTCCAGAGCTTCCTTAGTTCCGAATCCTCAAGAATCTCCAGAAGTAATCCATATGTCACTGCACCGGATTCACCTGAAACGATGGCGGGATCTCCATTCTCCGGTAAGGCATAGGCCCGCATCCCTCTTTCAGTAATACAATCTTCACAAGCACAGTAGAATGAAACAGCGTCTCTGAGAACAGGCCATGTGATACTGCATGGTGTTCCACAATTAAGGCCGGCCATAATGGTCTCAGGATCACCATCAATTGAATGTGGTTTGTCATCAGCTATTTCCGCTGATAAATAAACACATGCGACGGTACTTGGTTCAGCGACAGTAATAATCGGTGGATCATCTTTATAGACGTCCATGAGATAGGCTGTGATTCCTCCTGCCATCGCGCCTACTCCTGCCTGCAGAAACACATGAGTCGGTTTCCTCCCTCCCATCTGTCCGATGATTTCCTGAGCCATTGTAAGGTATCCTTCAATGATGCAGCGGGGAGTCTCCTCGTATCCTTCCCAAGATGTATCCTGAACCAGAATCCATCCATTTTCTTCAGCAAGCTTCTTTGCAAGGGCAACTGTCTTATCATAATTTAGCTCCGTTATCAAAACGGAGCTCGCCCCTGCATTTTCAATCGCATGTTTTCTTGACTCAGCAGAGCCCTTCGGCATCAGCACATGTGACTTACATCCAAATAGGCTTGCGGCCCATGCAACACCTTTTCCATGATTTCCATCTGTTGCAGTTACGAATACAATATTCTCACATTGTTTTCGGATTATAGTATTATGGAAATCCTCGTAAACTGATGTCTCATGATCCATTCCAAAATAGTCGCACAGTATTCTGAAAATGGCATAGCTTCCACCAAGTCCCTTAAATGCATTAAGTCCGAATCTTGTAGACTCATCTTTTACTAGGATTGCCCCGACACCGTACTTCTCTGCAGTGGATGACAGGGACTTTAGTGGCGTTTCATTGTAACACGGAAGACTCCTATGAAAGCGGATGGCATTTTCAGCTTCATTCCTTGTAAAAAGAGAATCCTTGTACCCGTTGACTGTATATTTATTTTTTAAAATCCGAATATTGTTGTTCATCCTTACTGCATTATCTTGAATCTAAGTGTCTATCCTTATTAATTCTGAGATTGTTTTGTTTCTGTAGACCAGATCTTCTCTAACAGAAAATCCAACTTTCTCCCAGAATGCATTTCCATCTTTGTTTCTGTCAAAGACAACCAGTGCAACTTTGTTTATCCCATTTGCTTTAAGTGCATCCATAGCTGCCTCTACAAGCATCTTAGCGATTCCTTGATTTCTATACTCAGGGTTTACCGCTGTATGATAAATGAATCCGCGCCTTCCGTCGTGTCCTGAAATTATTACACCAATAATCTCATCAGACTTTTCGGCAACAAAGCAAGTATCAGGATTTCTATCGAGGTATTTAGCAATTCCGTCCTTGGAGTCATCAAGGTTATTTAGCCCCATTCCTGAACAAGAAAGCCATAACTGATAAACCTTTTCGTAGTCTTCTATTGTCATTAATCGTATTATCATATCTATTTACCAAACCACTGATTAGCTAATGGTATGTGCATCATAGGCGTATTCAAGCCCGTCTATATCGAAAGGTCGTATAAGTCTGTCTGCGCTGATAACATGCCATTCGATGGAGTCACCAATCTTAAAGGGAGTACCGCAGCATTCCATCTGCCATAGTTCATAGAAAACTTTTGTGTTTATGTTTATTTCTGATATTTAATCTGAAAATTACAGTGTGTGATAGTATGGGCAGATGTTCTCTTATCCATTTTTCATCAAGTTCCATTTAGTTGCCTCACTAAGGTCCCGGCCCACAGTAATCTGCAAACCGTAAACAGTTGTGTGTCTACTCCCATGTATCCGCCATAAACTGTTATTAGCGTTACTTTCCTTTTTTTCCTTTTTTATTATCTATCTTTTTTACGCTATCCTTCATAGCTTCGTTGGCTTCTTCATCCCAGACCGTCCTCTCCGGTCCTAGAGTACCGTACATTGTGTTTTCAAATGAATAGGTCATTTTTGCAGTTCTTATCAGTCTTTCATTTTCAATGTCATCATTAAACGAGCCCAACCGATTATAAATATCATGAGTGATTTCGTAATTGTACTGCTCCCGACCTTCACGACTGGTGTATATTATCTCTGCAAAGTACCGGTTCGTGTCTTTGTCATGGTAAGCAGTCCAGTTATTGCCCTGCTTTTTATTCAAGAACTACTCCTTCCTAAAAGAATATGTCCTGATATGATTCTTAGCATCAGCACCTGACTCAAAATACCTTAGAAGTATCTCGGCGCATGCCCGGGAATCACTATCGGCCTGATGGTGATTAAGGCTTATCCCATAATGATCACACAGGACATTAAGCTTATGACTGATGCCAGGAAGCAGCCTTCTTCCCATCTGAACGGTACACATATATCTGACGTATGGTTTCCAGTCTATACCGTATCCCTCAAGGCAGTGCTTTAGGACTCCAAGATCAAACACCGCATTATGAGCCACAAGCATTCCGCTGTTCATAATGGGTTTAATCTTATCCCAAACCATAGGAAAGTTAGGCGCATCCTTGACTGACTGTTCACTTATTCCGGTCAATCGTACATTAAAATAGTCAAAAGACTGCTCGGGGTTCACCAGAGTATAGTATTCTTCAGTAATCCTTCCATCCTCAATAACAGAAATACCTATGGCGCTCATCCTGTTATTCAGATGATTCGGTGTTTCAACATCAAAAACCACATATCGTGACATCTTCATCAACCTCTAAAACACATTCTGTTCCACTACATCAATTTCATAGTAACCCGGAAAATCCCTTCGAAATGTGATCGGGCCTTCAAGTTCCTTCCAAACATCGTACCAGGCATCAGGAACCGCATCAATTGTCTCAACTTCGTTTCTTAGCTTTAGGTGAAGGCAATTCGTCATACATCACTTCCACCAATTCCCTGAGAAACTCCTTATTATCAACTTCCTCTACAAGTATCATTTCTTTGGCACCTTCATACGGGATTTCCTTAGATGTATCTGGCATCATTTTGACAGAAGATTCTGTCAGTTTCACAAGAAATCGATTATCATATATGCCACCGAACACTTTACCACGATAATAAAGGATGTATTCACCCATCATTGCCCGATAAGAGATTTCATCCAATCCCGAAAGCTGTTCTAATATGAATTCCAAATAATCTTTACTAGATGCCATAAACTTTCCTCTAAATTAATAAAGCTTCAAAATATTTATCACAGGCTGTGTAAATCTCCGCGGACCACAGCTACCTGGATTTAGATAAGTTATTCCGTCTTTCTGCCGGTTCTCATACTTGTGGGAATGACCATATACCACAAAATCAATGCCGGACAGATCTTCTCTTATATGCTTTATGTTGTGGACCATATAGAAGCAATATCCTTCTAGCTCTATCTCCTGCTCAACAGTAATATCTTTTGCCCAGGTCTATCCATCATTCTCCCTCCACAGATTATATGATTCAATCATGCCTCTATCCCAAATTCCTTCATAATACTGTCAAACCTTGCCTGTTCTTTTTCCTTAATAGGTTTTGATAAGTCATTCACGCAGTGATGGATCACATCAGCATCCTTGAGGACTTCGTCCATGGGACCGTCTACATTCAGCTTGTCATCATGGTGATAGATTGCTGAGCAGATAATTTCAGTTTCCTCAGGAGTTGTAAGTTCAAGCTTTGTAAGAACATTTCTTGCATAATCTGCGCCAAGATGCGCATGATCATCATAAGATCCGGTCTTATAAGCGTGCATGTCGTGAAGCATTGCAGCCATTGCCGCAAGTTCAGGATCAAGATTCCTTTTCTTCGCTATCATTTGAGCTGCCAGTGACACTCCATAAAGATGGGCAATAGCACCGGTTCTTTTATCTTCATCTTCCATCTTGTTAAGCTTCTTATCAATGTATTTTCTTAGTTCTTTTAATCTACTCATGGCATTTCCTTTCCCGTTTATGCTTTCTCCTCCGGAACCATCTTTATAAACTATACTAAAATGCCTTAGCATACCCTATTTCCGTATAAATCATCCCATATTTTCCTTGCTCTGTCTTCACGTGTAAAACTGCCTTTTACTCCGGATTTTTTTAACTCATTCTGCATCTTTAAAAGAGCATACTTCATGTTTTCATTAAAGTTTATTGCAATAAACAGGCGCATCGAGTTTCTCCCCATTGTTGAGAATCAAAGTCATCATACCATTTCCTTTATAAGCTTTGCCGCATAAAAGAAATCCATATCTGTCCTGCCGCTGTCCAAAAATGCTGCCAGAACCTTACAAAATCCCTCTTCATCATATTTACGCCCAAAATCATTAATAGTTTTACCTTCGGTAAATGCTTCTTTTAATTGATAGGTTGTAAAAGCGTTATGCAGAACGTAGATGATATCATCACCCATGCAAATATAAAGGCATGGTTCATATGGATGATAAGATAATCTGTATTCGGTGCGAAAATGATGACAAAAGCCCCGTCAACCAGGCAAGTCCCGGAGCGATAAATGACCTTATATTGATCCTGTAGTCACCCATATGATTCCCTCCAATATTGAGGCCTGATACAGATTTATCTCACTCCCACTTCTTCCATACATCCGGCTGATATCCTATAGTAGAAAGCTTTCCGTTTCTCACAATAGGAGTCCTTATCACCTGTTGATTCTCAAGTATCTTTTCAAGCTTATCTTCTTCTGCGATGTACTTTATCAAGTCATCATATTTTTGTGACTCCATTAATCTTCTTTAAAAGCCTCATTCCACTCAGACTCCCTGAATCCAACCAAAACCTTATCATCTATGATAAGTAACGGTCTTTTCACAAGCATTCCGTCAGATGCAAGAAGCTTAAACATATCTTCTTCACTCATCTCTGGAAGTTTCTTTGACAACTCCTTCTCGCGATATAGTTGGCCGCTGGTATTGAATAACTTTCTTAACGGAAGACCGCTCTTCTTATGGTATTCCCTCAGCATTTTCTCATCCGGATGATCATCCTTTATGTCGGTCAATGTATAAGCAATTTTATTTTCGTCCATCCACTTCAGGGCCTTTTTACATGTTGAACATTTTTTATAACAATATATCTTAACCATCACAGATCCTTTCTTATAAAGTGATTATTTTACCGGAACACAATGCTTGTCGTTAATCTCACACACCTTTTGTACTCTTCTGCGATATTTTTCTTCCATAAGAGGTTCAGTGGTAAGCCTCCTTTGTCCGTTTTAATATAAAACACTATATGCTCCTTTTCGGTTTTCCTACTGTCGTTCAATAGTCAGTTCTATCGATCCTTCTTCGAGAGAATTATAGACATCATAGTGGATATGATCACCCGGAACACCTTCAGCTAATGCTGTAAGCTGCTTCGCAAGCGATAGCATTCCTTCCCTGTTTGCAGATATTACGATTCCACCGTTTTCAACAGCGGTTTTGATTCCAAAACCATCAACCCATTCAATCTTCATGATTTTTTCCTGATAGACTCTATTCTATACCTTTCTCAAACCTGATAACCTGATTATCAACATCTACTGTTGCATTAACCCCGAACGGAATTATGCACCTTGGTGTTGCGTGGCCAACATTAATGTTTGCAACTATAGGAAGAGCTGAATCATATATAACTTCACGGATTATCTTTTTATATTCTGAAAAATACTTTTCATCCATGGGCTTCCCGCATATGATTCCGGAAACCACATTAAAGATGCCGGTTTTCTTAAGTGTGACCAGCATCTTCCTGTAATGCTCCGGTGTAACCTGTTCCTCACAGGTTTCTAAAAGCAATATCTTTCCTTCCCAGTCACTAAGCTCCGGAAAGAGCTTATACCGTTCACAAAGCACCGGAGAATCCTCATATCTTGTGTTATCGAATATATCAAAAATCGTTTCCAAACATCCGCCAAAGATTTCCCCGCTGAATTGCCCTGATCCCTGCAGCAATTCAAATCCGTTGTTTTTATGCGCTTTTCTTGGCGTGCCTACAGCACTAGAAGACCAGTCAGTTCTTTCCTCATACCAGACATCACTTGGAGTGATTTCTTTGATGGTCCCGGTCTTTATCAGCTCTTCAAAATACTTTGCCGTATATGGAAGCATCTGTTTTTCCATTTCACAGATATCCGACAAAAATGATTGTCCATAAAAGGTATTGAGACCGACCTTATGAAGCATTAAATGATTGATAGTCGTATCTGAAAAACCAAGGAATATCTTTTCCTTAACCGCGTTTTTTAATTCATCATTTCCAAAAAGATAAGGCAGCAATCTATAAGTGTCATCTCCGCCTATGGCACAGAGAATCATATCTATGGAATCATCAGATAAAGCTGCAAGTAAATCTTCTGCTCTTTCCTTTGGGTGATTCTTCACGTAATCTATTCCTTTATCAGCATGAGGCATTATCTTTACTTTAAGTCCATAGTCCCGGAGCCTTTTTATGCCTATTTCAACCTCATGTCTTGCAGAGTCTTCTCCCATGATACCGTATGATAGACTGACAATAGCAACTTTTTTAACCATATACGCACCTCAAACTATTACTCACTCCCACTTCTTCCATACATCCGGCTGATATCCAAGCGTAGAAAGCTTACCGTTTCTCACAATAGGAGTCTTTATCACCTGTTGATTCTCAAGTATCTTTTCCACCTTGTCTTCTTCTGCGATTTTGTGTAATGCATTTCCAACTACCCGGCACATCTTCGGATTCTACATATTTTCAGTCAGACCAAATGCCACTGCCTCTTCCATATATTTTTTAAGTTCCTCAAAGCTACCCCTATGGTACTGGCTGATGTCTTTATTTTCCTTATTTATCATGCAGTCAGTCAGCAAAAACACTTTCATGCCAAGCTCTGCAGCTACCATATCTTCACCAACATCGTTTCCGACCATAAGGCAGTCCTCACCATTCAAGCCAGCCTTCTCCAGCACTTCACGGTAATAATCAAGGTTTGGTTTACAGAAGTTTGAGTTCTCATAGGTTGTAAAGAATTCAAACTCATCAGGCTCCAGTCCTGCCCAACGGATACGGGTTTCTGTTGCAACAGAAGGAAACAGCGGATTAGTTGCAAGAGCAATTCGGAATCCTTGATTCTTTATCCATCGTACAGTCTCTGCAGCCTCCGGGTTATAACCGCAGAATCGCTTTGCATCCTTAAATTCATTTGCGTAGAATTCATCAAATAACGGGCGATCCTCTACAGCCTTATCCTCCCCATATATAGAGGCAAAATCTTTCCAGAACGCGTCCTCATTCTTGCAGGATCCGTCGTTCTTCACCATCGCCATTACGCCGTGCCAGATAGTTTTCACCAGAGACTGAAGGTCATAACCACGGGGAGCAGCCTTGGATGCAAGGAGCTTGAAATACCCACCTGTAAACTCTTCCATGTCCATTGGCAGCAATGTACCATCCAGATCAAACAATACCATTTTAATACTTCCCATTTAAACACCTCCGACAATACTTTCATCTATAAGTAATTCATCCCTTAAACTGCAATTATCATGATACATTTCTTTTTCATTACAACATCGCCTTCGCTTTAATTATTCTACCAATAAAATGCATTAAATCCCAGAAGCTGCTTTATTTGTATACGAATAAAACTCTTCTCCTGAATCTAAACATAAAGCAGCAAGTCTTCCGCCAGGGACAAACGCCCCACAATCAATTGCAATATTACCTTTATTCCTGTATATAAATCCGGGTTTGGAATTCCCCTTGATTATCTGAGTAGGTGTATGTCCGGTAACGATATACTTGTTCTGATAATACTGAATATCATAACTTGTCCTATCCCAAACAAGCTCATTCAGGGAATACTCTTCTAAATCTTTATCAGGTCTGTAATTCCCAAATCCTGCATGAACAAGAAGATAATCTTTCCCGGCAACAGAAACCTCTTCATAAATCAAAAAATCTTTTATGTACTCAATAATATCTATCTGATCTTCTCTGCAGAGCTCCCTGAATTCCTTTATAGTTGTGCTGCATCCGTTCCGCATCCATAAAACTAGGTTGTTGAGTTTTTTTCCATCTAAATCGGCTATGGTTTTTTCTGTGATCTCATTCATGAGAAATTCAAGACATCCCAGCGCCATATACTCATGGTTCCCCAACAGGCAGATTACATTTGGCATCTCCATGAGCTTTCGCATGGTCTTTATAGGATGTGGTCCGCGATCAATGATATCACCGAGAATATAAAGTGTATCTTTATCACTAAACGAAATCTTATCCAGCAGATCCATGAACATATCATATTGTCCGTGAATATCCGATATTACGTACGTTGCCATTTACCACGCCCCCTGGTCTACCAAATTCCGGCCTTTGCTAATGAGTGCTCCCGGTAATACCATTGCTAATAAAACAAGATGACGGATCCTTGCTCTATATATCCCTACAGTTCCAATGAGTCCCAGGATAAATACTAAAAATCCATTTCCAATAAGCGTTTCCCCGATACCCATATTGATTACGTACTGAATTCTAAGCTCCTCTGTCGGATCCTGATATGGAATGCCGGCCTTTATGATAAGGTAGTACAAACCGATCACTAAAATTATCATTCCGGATATGATAACCCCATTCAGTATGCTTTTTATAATATTGAACACTTTGTTCATTAACTTAGGTTTCTCCAAATATTTTTCATCAATTATTCTATGATTCATCATACCATATCTTCTACACTATAATTAAACAACCACACAAAAAAGACCTAGAGCAATAATTGCTCCAGGCCGTCGCTGAATATTCATGGTAAATATATGTTACCTATACCTTTCAACAAACGTGAAAAAAAGGTCATAATACTTCCCCCACTTTTATTATGATTAATAATTTTTCTAATGTGATAACCTGCTACGGGATATCAAGATGATGGTACTTATTGCGCTATATCTATAGCGGAAACGCCACCGCTTCCCTGTATAGTTTCTTTAGGATATCAATAAATTCCATCAGCCCTTCCCTCGAATCATTCTTATGCGTACACAGAACGCAAGAAAAGCTTTCCTTGCAGTCGAACGGTGTCCAGGCAAACTGACCGCTGTGATCATTAAGGAATCCCGGAGCCAGGCAGATTCCTCTTCCAGCTGCCACATTCGTAAGCGTAGTGTCGTGATCCGCGCTATTAAAATAGTCAACCCTCCCTGATGCGAACAGCCTATGCTCTACCGCTTTAAGAGCAGGCGGAGATCCACCACCGACCATCAGTGTCCTTCCATACAGATCTTCTTCGGTCAGCAGATTCTTCACAGCAAGCTCATCATCTCTCTGAGAGATCAGATATATCTTGCTCTCAAAAAGATCGTGTACGGTTATCCCCGGTATCTGTTTTGTCATCTCCTTCAATGTAAAAAGGATATCCGCTTCCTCCTTCAAAAAACTCTCCACACCATTTTCATATTGGAACTTCGGCGTGATCTGTATATCCGGCTCCTTATCCGCAAAGATCTTTATCGCTTCAGGAAGGAAATATACAGCCTGTCTCACCATCATGGTGATTGTGATATTGTCCTTATACTTTGCGCTGAAATTCTGTCCCTGTTCAATGGCACGTTTCATTTCTTCCCGCATATTCGCAAGATATGTGACAAACTGTGAACCCGCAGGAGTAAGTGCCGCGCCTTTTCCGCTTCTTTCAAATATAGCAAAGCCCACCTCATCCTCCAGCAGCTTTATCTGATATGTCAATGTAGGCTGGCTTACAAACATATTATCTGCGGCACGACTGAAATTCAGCGTATGTGCAAGCTCGATACAATAGTCAATCTGCTTCGTGTTCATAGATTTACCACCTTGTTATTTAATAATTAAATCAATTATATAGTATTTCGATTGGATTTTTCCAGTGCTATATGTGACAATATGCTCAGAAAGAACAAAGGTACAAGACCCAAAATGAAATGGAGGACATATAAATGGCAAAGACATTGATCGCATTCTTTTCAAGAGCAGATGAGAACTACTTCGGCGGAGCAATGAGATATGTGAAGGTCGGCAACACGGAGATTGTTGTTGATGGCATGAAGGAAATGATCGAGGCGGATACCTTTAAAATTGAAATGAAGAATCCTTACTCTCCCGTCTACATGACCTGCATCGAAGAGGCGAAGAAAGATCTCCGGGCAGATGCAAGACCCGAACTTACAAACTACTTGAACAGCATTGATGATTATAACACTATCATCCTCGCATATCCGAATTACTGGGGCACGATGCCGATGGCGGTTTACACTTTCCTTGACAGATATGATTTCACCGGCAAGACGATCCTTCCTCTCTGCACCAACGAAGGAAGTGGCATGGGATCTTCGGAAGGCAATATCAGGAAACTTGCTCCCGGGGCAAATGTCAAAAGAGGTTTGTCCATCATCGGAAGCAATGCTGCAAACTCTACCGGTGCGGTAAAGAACTGGCTTTTAGAAAACGGATTGATCTAAGGAGGTAATCGAGATGGAATACGCAAAAGGATATGTATATGAACTGATGGATAATGGCGGCCCCACAAATATCATGGAACCCTATTTCGTAGAAGCAGTCGATGAGATGATGCGTGCAAGAACGCTTTGCGCAAAAGCGAACGCTAAAATGCCTGATGATCCGACCTATGTAGATGACCTGGAAGAGCTTTTCGGCATAAAACTGGACGATGTCATATCGAAGAACTTAAGACCAAATGGGAGATCGTTCCCCAGTTTATTCAAGTGGAGGCACATCCCTACTTCACGCAGACGGAACTCCGTCAGACCCTGGATAAATATAACATTAAGCTCATGAGCTGGTATCCCCTGGGACACGGCGATAAGGCTCTGATCAATGAACCAATATTTGCAGAACTCGGAAATAAATATGGCAAGTCCAGTGCCCAGATCATCCTTCGCTGGCACACCCAGATAGGATTTGTTGTAATACCCGGCAGCAAGAATGTCGATCACATCCGGGACAATCTGGATATCCTCGATTTTGAACTGACAGCTAATGAGATGGCAGAGATTACAAAGCTGGACAAGAACACAAGGTATTATAACCGCACGGATTCTCAGCTTGCACAGTTTGCTGTATGGAAACCGGATTTTGAGAAGAAGTAATGAATTGAGCTGGTCGATTATATTATCTCAATATTATGATCAGATAAAAATATGTTTCTAGATAATGGAAAGTAAAAGTCTTTAGGTGTAGTAATGATCCCTGAAAAAAGTTCAGGTTTATCTACGAAACCCTCATCACAAAAGCTTCACGACAGATATTACCGGTCATGAAGCTTTTGTATTTGTCCAATTCCTTAGCTAGGACTCATATTTGTTCTCTTTATCACGAGCCAGCCAATCCCTAAGCACTAAAGCATTATTATGTTCTTCATCTTTCGCAGCATACAGCAACGTTATGTTCGTAGATCTAAAATGCTCGTTCACAAATCCAAGAAACCTTTCAGCGTCCTCTGATGCATCAAGCTCCTCCATGTATTTCCTACGGAATTCAGGATATTTCTCCGGATCATGGTTAAACCATTTCCGAAGCTCCGCCGATGGAGCAATTCCCTTTTCCCATGCATTAATTGCCGCTGATTCTTTCTTTATCCCTCTTGGCCAGAGCCGGTCAACAAGTATCCTTATACCATCATTCACCTCTGGTGCTTTGTAAATTCTTTTAGTCTTGATACTGCCCATACATTGTCGCCTCAATTTATTTAGAAATTTAGCCTTATCTCCATCTCATGCCATTTTTTACCGCCCCAATTGGATGCAGACTCTCCCAGGTCATCAAGTCCAAATTGTTTCAGATTATCTCTTACAAGAGCAGCTACTACTTCATTATCTGCTTCATTCATTTCTCTGTATTTAAACATTTTGAAATCCTTTACTACATGTAAACTGAACTTAAAAATCTATTGTCACCTCATCTTGAAAACAAAATTTGTCATTCAGTATATTTGCTGAAATCAGAGAATAATTGATTGATAAAGCTTCTCAAAACAGTCTGATCAATTTCGTTTTCAAATTTTATTTCCTGTGTATATCCAAAAGCGTTTTTATTGTTCAAGCATCCTGTGACTTTGATATGACCGTTCGGTTCAGCGATAAATACAATATAATTGTGAACACTATATGGTTCTTCCAGTCTTGACTCTCCTGACAGTGTTTCATAGAGATTCTTCAGCTGAACAGCAAATTCAGCTATATCCTGAACACCGACGTCCATAAATGTTTCAGCTGAATAGCCATAACTGGAAACCTTCACGCCTAGCGTTACATTTACAGGATATGCAAAGTCCTGTAAATGAATCTCCGGAGAAAATTCTAATATAAATGTGTCTGTCTCAATTCTATACATTTTTTCTCTCAAACTCTGATTTATCATTCCAACAGCTGATTAATCACCTTCTCATAATCATCTTGAATTAACGTTACCTCTTCACCGGCACAATGAAATCCTTCAATAATGTACTGGTTATCTGCCTGCAGGCTTTCAGAAGTACAGTCCTCATCTGTTATCCTTGATTCAATCTCCGAAGCATGACCAATGATATCGTCGTAATGTGTATTTATATACTCACCGGTCATTGCAAGACAGATAAATCTTATATGTTTAAGATATTTTCCTTCAAAATCCTTTCTCCATTCAAACGGAACATAACATCCCTCGACTATAAGATTCTGATGATTCGCCCCGTTCATCACAAACTCTACACCTGCCGCAATTTGACAGAACTTTCCGATGATCAGCTTATCGCCGTTCCATTCATAATGGTGTGTAACATGGCTCTCAAAATCAGAATCTGCAATATATGTAAAGTCACCTACGATAATATTGGGATTCTTTATCGTAGGTTTCACATATATTTCTTTATTGTACCCATGAATCGGATGTATTGTATTTGGATTAGGGGTTTTTCCGTCTTTCATCTTCACCAACCTCACAAAAAGTGATTCCATGCATTAACTCACCCGGAATAGAATTCCGTCGTTGTTTCATTTGCCTGTATCAATACAGACCTTTGCCTATAAACATCGACCAGCTCATCACAAAGGGAATGGACATCATCTATTGTTGTATCGCTCAGATAAATGACTAGCGTGTACTCCTGATATTCTGTTCCATCATCACCTACCCAGCCGCCGTTGGCATCTGTGATGGTATACCCTCCAAACCGCTGAATCAGGATTTTCTTAAGCTGCTCCTTTGCTTCTTCCGGTGGGAACACAGGCTCATTTGTATCCTTATCATTCGTACCGAGGTAAAGGACATACTGTATATCTTTCTTACCAGGGTCAGGAATCTGCATCACCTTTGTCATACAGAATGTAGAGAGGCCGATCGCCACAATAGACAAAACAGTTACTACATATTTTAACATTTTATTCATTTTCAGGGCTCCTCTATTCCATGCTTTAAATATTCCTACAGTTCATTTTCTGACAGGTATTTCTCTAGGTCCTCCACCAGGGCATCTCCATCATAGTTCTTAAATAGCTCGATGGATAACGGCTTCCCTTCTTTATAAGCCCTTTATATATGCACATCCCGGCTGCAGGATAAAGGCAGTAAGAAAAGTACGACCCGTATGTTGCAAAAAAAGCTCCAATTACCACTCAATATGATCCGGATACTCCAGCTTCGGGTCATGAAGCAGATAAAATTTATTTGCTTCTATTTTACAGCATAACCACTGATATACATAGTTTTATTCAGTTATACCCTCAAGTCCTTCTTCAAAATATTCTGCACTACCATAGGGCACATCATCTTTCCATTCACATTTCACATACCATGTATAGTTCTCTCCATCTATTAACATAAGCAATCCCGGACCTTCACGTAAACCGCTCTTGAAATTTCCACGGAAAATAAAGTACCTACTATCTACCTTGTACAATCCAAAGCCCTGACCATTTTCAGTGGAAATATATTTTCCGCCAAACTTATCTGTTATTGCAATAAGTTTATCTGCACTGTCCGCCAACGAAATGTCAATATTACCGGAAGATACATCCAATTCACCGACAAGCTGTTCTGCATCTTTTATATCGCTGATAGTTTGTGATCTTACCAGTAGTTCGTCATTTCCAAGAATTGCGTATCCGTCTTCTAGTATCTTGGCAGCATGATCACTGTCGCCTTCTTTAAGTGCCAGATCCGACCATGCAACATAAAGCTCACTAAGGATTTCCCTTACATTCTGATTGATTTCCTCAAGGGATTTATCATTAACTGTGGTGCCGGTTCCGTCACCGGTCAGATTGATAACGATTCCATAGTTTTCTGTCGCATTTGTATAAAGAGTATCGGCGGTATTGTAATCTCCGGCATTCTTTGCCTTTCCGTAGTATGCGTCGCCAAGGCCCATATATGCATCAGTATTCTTGGGATCGATTTTAATTACCTTATTGAAGGCCAGAATCGCCTGCTCATAATCAAGCTCCGCCAAGAATTTGTTTCCGAGTTCCAATTGCTTATGTATTTTCTGAGCATTAGATACGCAGGCGCATAAACATACTATCAATAATATATCCATCAAAAGAGTCGATACTTTTTTCATTTATTCATCCTTCCATATTTTTGATATCAAGTTACCTGTGATTTAATAGGTATTTATAGCATCAAAGATTTCAGTATAATCGCACAATCCATTTCCCGCATAATTCATACGTGTATCATCAAAATACGCACCGTCATATGGGGAAATGGCTTGTTGCGTATCATAAATACTGTTAAGCAAACTCATATATTCCTCTTCAGAATTGACTTCTGTTCCATCCCAATAGTAATTATATATCGGGTTTCCATCAGAATCGAAAACCAATTGAGCATTATCAGCAGCGCCATATTCTCCTTCATGAAGCAAAATAAATTGTCCATTTTTCAAAGTATATATTTCGTCGAAGTATTCATCCATACTTCCACCTTGATTTCTAAATATATTCTGTCCCTCTAAATACGTTAATCCATAACACGATAATTTCTGCTCTATTAATTGACCATCATAGTAAGTACAGATAGCATCTCCCTTAGCATTTGATTCAAAATTAATATATAGTTCAGGTATCTCATCATTATCTATATTAACTAACTTATAAATATATTTGGCATGCCCAAAACCATCATAGCTGTTTCCGAGGTTTGTTATATAGTTGATATAAGCTTTTTTCCATCCATTTCCGGCCTCAACGGCTGACACGGCTTTATTATTCAATGTCTCAGATAAACTCACAGCATCCGGGAGTACTTCAACGGCCTCCTGCAAAAGACTTATTTTACTATCTGTATCTCCATTCTTTTCATAGGCGTCTGCAAGCAAGAGATACAGTTTTTCGTTTTTCGGGTCTATCTCCAACATCTTCTGCAAAGTCAGGATTGCTTCGTCATAATTTTCTTCAGCTATGTACTTGTTTGCGGATTTAAGCATTCGCTTGATACGTTGTGCCGGAAGATTGAAAAATACAAGCATACCGATAAGTGCAACCAGAAGGATTCCGGTCACGATATATATGATTATTATTTGACTTGATTTCTTTTCCATACGAACCCCTGAATATTCTTCACATTATGCATTTTCCTTAAATTATTATACATCTTACCTAAAATAAAAACGCTAAGAATTTAGATCCTTAGCGTTTTGAAATCTGTGCTTAAGCTTACCTGCTCATTATCTGTATCTAAATTTTGTGTTATAGATTCCTTATGATATCTATAGTTAACACTTACCAGTTTTCAATAATTCTTATTGCTTCTTCCGCATTATGTTCATCCGTCTCTTCCAATGATTCATCATAGACGGATTTAATTAATGCTTCGATGTTGTTAAAAGCCGCCAAGTCATAAAAGTCATCAGCACTATTATCATCAAGATATATTGCATCATGTCCTGTTTCATTTTCTATCCAGGAATTAATTCCAAACGCATGCTCTTTTATAAATTCTCCTGATTTTAACCTATACACAACATCATCATTAAAGTGAAAGCCTCCTTCACTGAGATGTACCAATCCCGATCGTGCAATGAATCCGGCCGAATTACGCGCTTCTCCACTAGTACTTATATTACTTGTTTTACCTGCATAATATGTCATCACTCCGGACTTTCCCTCATAGCATCTGTATATCAATTCAGGAACGTCATCATCATCTACAAAACCAATTTGGAAGCGATTTTCAGTTGTTTGTAAGTCCGATGCTTCCAACTCTTTTATTTTCTGTATATAAGCCTGCTTCCAAGTATCATCTTTTTTCTTTCCATCTTTGCCGACTTTCTTACCATCAGGTGTCACGGTATCAACAAGCATTGCTCCGTCTGCACCGACATAGAAGGTGTTGTCAATCCACTGGTTCTTGAGCATGGCACCACTTTCGTCAAAGTAGTATCGCTTTCCGTTTATTTCCTGCCATCCGGTCAGCATGATGCCATCAGTTCCGAGATAATAGGTATTCTCTTTGTCTTCTCGGAAACCGGTTAGCATTACGCCATTACCGTCAAACAGATACCATTTCTCCTCATGCTGGAACCATCCTTTAACTGTTACGCCATTTTCATCATAGTAATGTCTTCCGTCAGACTCATCCACCCATTCATTGAAATGATACTTACTCTCATCAAGGTTTATTATGTAAGTAGCAGTCTTGTGTTCACCTTCGTATCCGTTTTTGCTTACTGCATAATATTCGATGCTGTACTTTCCGTTTCTACCCAGTGTTATGGGTTCACTATATTCATTCTCTTTGTCGCCGGTTTCTGAGCCAACAGAGGAGTTTGCATCATTCACGTTCGTCCCGGAAACTATGTAATATATCTTACTGTCCTCCGGTGCGTTAAGTGTCAGATTTATAGGGTCATTATATGTTCCTTCTGCATCGGAGATGGTGACCTCCGGGTTTACATCTAACAAAACCTCGGATATCTTTTGGTTTTCCGGCATAAGAATCACCGCTTCCTGAAGGAATTCTATTTCTTTGTCGATGTCGCCGTTTTTTTCGTATGTATCGGCAAGCATGACATACAGATCTTCGTTTTTCGGGTCAATCTCTATCATCTTCTTCAAGGTCAGGATTGCTTCGTCATAGTTTTCTTCAGCGATGTACTTGTTTGCAGACTTAAGCATTCGCCTGATACGCTGTGCCGGAAGATTGAAAAATACAAGCATCCCGACAAGTACTGCCAGAAGGATTCCGGTCAAAACAGAAATGATTATAATTGGACTTGATTTCTTTTCCATACGTTTCCCTAAACAATCTCTATATTATGAAGCGCCACTTGGAACAGTTCTTGTAGGAGAGAACCATCCCAGATGGCACTATGTTTATATTCGTTTTTATCTGTACCTTCCAAATATTATACATCTTCAGTAAAACAAAAACGCTAAAAATCATATAGATCCTTAGCGTTCCCAAACATATCATTTTTTATCAATCAGTTGATCAGATTTGATGAAACCGCCTGATTTGCTGCAGTTGTTGTCTTTTCAGCATTGGTATATACTGTTGCCATTTCTGCAAGATCCTGTACGTGCTCTTCGATCTTTGCATGAATCTTCTGCATGTCGTCCTCAAGCTCATTGAACTTACTGATGTATGACTGTGATGATTCACCTTCCCATGCTGATGTAAGGTTCTTTACTAGTGTCATCATTTCCTGTGTTGTGCTAACCACTGTCTTATCTATTCCTGAAAACTCTGATGATGCGTTCTGAAGCTCCTCCGGTGTTACTTTTAACTGTCCTTCCATTTTTATTTCCTCCGTTTAATGTTTATTTATTTCAATTTGATTCTGATCCAGACCCTATCGGTGCCGTCTATGCTTTATTCTGCAGATACTATCCGGCACCTGTATTAAGATCCGATTGTTTCTCATATTCTGTTTTTTTATTATGCTTTTCTCGTCTGTGCAGTACTGAGATTCTGTGCCTCAGCCTTGTCATACTCGGCTGCATCATTTTCAAGTGTTGTGATGAAGTTCTTTATTCCCTGATAGAAAACGTCGAACTGTGCTTTGTCCTGCTGGAAAGCATTATGGAAAGCATTTCTTGCCTCGCCTTCCCACATGTTTGAAAGAGCATTCTCTTTATCATTTAGATTGTTCACCTGAGTCTTGAAAGTCTCATTTAAAGATGATAACTGCTCTGCCTGGCTTCTAAGTGTGCTTGTGTTTACTCTGAACATTGACATAATTACTTTTCTCCTTGAATTTTAAATTTTATTTGTGTGTTTTGCTTTTCTTTTGTATGTACCCATATTACCATCGAGAAATATGTAATGGTTTAAAGTCTGACAAAAAGCATTATTGGCTGATGAATGGCAACAGGTGGTTTTGACAAAGCTTTTCTACAAAACAGTAATAGAACTGATGCCTTTTTAATATGCCATAAAGTGATCTGCATAGCCCGGCATACCTGCTGTTTGTTCAAATGCATCTTTTTCAATAGCACCAAACAGTTCCCCATTTGCATCTACAGAGTAATAGAAAAAGCCTGGATCCTCTGGAACCGATCCCAAGTTAACAAACTTTCCATTTCTCATAGTATAATATTCGTTCTCTCCATCTTGAAATGAGGCTGTGCATTTTCCATCGTATAGACCGTTTATTAATTGAAAAGTCGCTGACTCTGTATACCCTTTATCGGATCTATTAAAATACTCTGCACTGCCATATGGTACATCGTCTTTCCAACCACATTTAACATAAGTTTCAGATTCCTTGCTTATCAGCATTAATAATCCCGAACCTTCACGTAATCCATTCTTAAAGCTTCCGCGGAATAAATAGTAAGATCCATCTATCTTGTACAAGCCAAAGCCCTGACCGTTCTCATTGGAAATATATTTTCCGTTACACAAATCTGTTATCGCGATTAGTTTATCTGCACTATCTGCTAACGAAATGTCAATATTATCAGAAGATACATCCAATTCTCCGATTAGTTGTTCTGCGTCTTTTATGTCGCTGATAGTTTGTGATCTTTCCAAAAGTTCGTCATCTCCGAGAATTGTATATCCATCCTCAAGAATCTTGGCAGCATGATCACTATCGCCTTCTTTTAGTGCCAGATCCGACCATGCAACATAAAGTTCTGCAAGGATTCCCCTTACACTCTGATTGATTTCCTCAAGGGATTTATCATTAACTGTTGTGCCGGTTCCATCGCCGATTAAATTTATGACGATTCCATAGTTTTCTGTCGCACTTGTATATAGTGTATCGGCGGCACTATAATCTCCGGCATTTTTTGCTTCTCCATAGTAAGCGTCACCAAGGCCCAGATATCCATCAGTATTTTTGGGATCTATTTCGATTACTTTATTAAAAGCAAGAATCGCCTGCTCATAATCAAGTTCCGCCAAAAATTTGTTTCCTAGTTCCAATTGTTTTTGTATTTTCTGTGCGTTTGATACACAGGCACATAAACATACAAGTACCAATAGACTGATTAGTAATTTTGATAATCCCTTCATTTAAACATTATCCTCCTTGATAAAAATGTGTTGCTATAGAAGCTGATTTCAGAAATATTTTAGCACGTAAATATTATACCTCTTTTTAAACAATCCCTCAGGTGTTTGTACTCTATTTGATTCTTCATCAAATCAGCCTATGATTTTTTCAGCATTAAACTTAGCCAATATTCGTTCCAAAAATAGTTTCAATTTATGCAGAATATTGAACACGAGTCACAACACCATTTTCAACAAACACGCCAATGCAAATACCTGCATTGCGAGCAACCATCTGTTCAAATTCGGCCCTACTCATAGGATCCCAAAAATCATCCACATAACCATACTCAGTCCCAGAATATAGCTGAAAATTATAATCTCCTTCTTGCAGCACAATCGGATCAACGCTATCTGTTGATGGATAATAAGACATGATACCTTTAAGTGTCAAAATATCTCCATTTATTTCTTGATCAAAGATATATGATGTATATTCAGGCATGTCATATGATCCATGAAAAATACTTCCAACATATTCCCCTGGTGAAGTTATGAGAGAGATTGTATTGGTCTGAAAATACTTCTTTCCGTCCTTGCCAACTTTCTGGCCATCCGGGGTTACGGTATCAACGAGCATTGCGCCGTCTGCACCAACATAGAAGGTGTTATCAATCCACTGGTTTTTAAGCATTGCTCCATTATCATCAAAGAAGTATCTCTTCCCATCTATATCCTGCCAGCCGATGACCATGATGCCGTCAGGTCTGAGATAATAGGTATTGCCTTTGTCTTCCCGGAAACCTGTGAGCATAACGCAATTACTGTCAAACAGATACCATTTTCCTTTAATCTGGAACCAGCCTGTAACTGACACACCATTTTCATCATAGTAATGTCTTCCGTCAGTCTCATCTACCCATTCATTGAAATGATACTTACTCTCATCAAGGTTTATCACGTAGGTGGCAGTTTTGTGTTCACCTTCATATCCGTTTTTACTTACCGCATAGTACTCGATGATGTATTTTCCATTTTTTCCCAGATTGACGGGGGATGAATATTTACTTTCATTATCACTTCCGGAGATTTTATAGAATATCTCGCTCTCTTCGGAAGAAGACATGGATAGAGTTACAGGATCAGTATAGGTTCCTGAGCCCTCAGACAATGTGACCTCCGGATATACATCTAAAAGGACTTCCGATATCTTTTGATTTTCAGGCATCATAGTCACAGCTTCCTGAAGGAATTCTACCTCTTTGTCGATGTCACCGTTTTTTTCATATGTATTGGCAAGAAGAACGTATATATTCTCGTTTTTCGGATCTATCTCCAGCATCTTCTTCAAGGTTAGAATCGCTTCGTCATAGTTTTCGTCCGCTATATATTTATGGGCGGTCTTAAACATTCTCCTGATGCGTTGTGCCGGAAGGTTGAAATATACCAGTATACCTACAAGTGTTGCTAGAAGAATTCCGGTTACGACTGAAATTATTAAAATTGTATTTGATTTCTTTTCCATACATACCCCTAAAATTAATGTCATAGTACGATCACTATGTAAATGTTTCGTACTATGACATTAATGCCAGAACCAATATTGAATCTCTTCAAATAGGACACCACTTAGAATGTCTGTCTAATGAATTAGCATATTTACCATCAGATCCAAGTTTTACAGTTTTGATTGTATTGAACTTACATACACTTGAATGTGTTATTTTTGCATAGATAATCTTTCAATGGTGTAAGCTAAATATGTAGTACAACGCATCATTACATGTTTTTTATTATTTCGATGATTTCTTCTTTTGAGTATTTCCATTCGGGACTTTTCATTTCAGGATCAGCAAAAATATGTGCCCCTGCTGATTCATACTTATCTTCAGTTACTAACTCAAAATCATCTGAACCAACTTCATAATATCTTCTCTCGTCGTATATGTTACTAAACACGATTAACCCCGCTTTTTCTTTGTAAACTGAAAAACCACCCTCAACCATCTTTACTTCCCCATTATATATTTTCCCTATATATTCCCAACAACTATGAGAACTAGCACTACCATTTTGACCAAATATTTCAGGAATATCATCATTATCAACATAGATCAAATCAAAATTATAAAAGCCATCATTGACTTCACTATTAATATAATCTATATAAATCTGCTTCCAGGACTCATCTATCTTTTTTCCGTCCTTGCCTACTTTCTTCCCATCCGGTGTTACGGTATCAACGAGCATAGCACCGTCTGCCCCAACATAGAAGGTGTTATCAATCCACTGGTTTTTAAGCATTGCTCCATTTTCATCAAAGAAGTATCTCTTCCCGTTTATATCCTGCCAGCCGATTACCATGATGCCATCAGTTCTGAGATAATAAGTTTTTCCTTTGTCATCCTGAAATCCAGTGAGCATAATGCCATTACTATCGAACAGATACCATTTTCCTTTAAGTTGAAGCCAGCCTGTAAATGACACACCATTTTCATCATAGTAATGTCTTCCGTCAGCCTCATCTACCCACTCATTGAAATGATACTTGCTCTCATCTAGGTTTATAACGTAGGTGGCAGTCTTGTGTTCACCCTCGTATCCGTTTTTGCTTACCGCATAGTACTCGATGGTATATTTTCCGTTTTTTCCCAGATTCACGGGGGATGAATATTTACTTTCATTATCACTTCCGGAAACTTTATAGAAGATCTCGCTTCCTTCCGATGAAGACATGGAAAGCGTCACAGGATCAGTAAAGGTTCCTGCGCTCTCGGACAAAGTAACTTCAGGATTTATATCTAAAAGAATTTCAGATATCTTTTGGTTTTCCGGCATCAGAGTCACAGCTTCCTGAAGGAATTCAACCTCTTTGTCGATGTCTCCGTTTTTTTCATATGTGTCGGCGAGCATAATATATAGATTTTCGTTTTTCGGATCTATCTCCAGCATCTTCTTCAAGGTTAGGATTGCTTCGTCATAGTTTTCTTCAGCTATGTACTTGTTTGCAGACTTAAGCATTCGCCGTATGCGTTGGGCCGGAAGATTGAAGAATACGAGCATCCCAACAAGTGCTGCCATAAGTATACCCGTCACAACGGAAATGATTATAATTGGATTTGATTTCTTTTCCATACCTACCCCTGAACAATTTTATATAAAGAACACACAAAAGATGTTCCTAAGCATGATGCTATTATAGTTGATGGTATCTTTAAGATGTACTTAATTCTGATAAACAACCAAATTATGGGATGAAATGCAAAAAAGCTCCGGCTAAACCATATTACGATTAGCCGATGTTTGAAACGATAGTCCGCTCAATAGCTGCTGCGTTGGGAGACATTACAAGGTAAACATAGTTACCGAAAGTCTTAACTGAGCTTGCAACAACAATCTGATATTGATCAGGCATGTAATCCTGAAGCTCCTGAGCCTTCTGCTGCTGAACTGCACTAAGCTGACTTGCTAGTGCCGGCACCCTTGAAGCATTCTTTGCCTTAAGGATGGCAACTGTATCTGCATGTGTTACATCTTCAGCCATAGCGAAAACGTAGCTCTCAAGCTGTGATGCATCGATTCCGTAATAATTTGCGATATAATTTGCATCAACTGTGATCATGCTCGGAAGAAGTCCTGTAACCTTGCTGTAAATGTCTCTTGGGTCTGCATCTGATGTCTGTGCCCTAGTCTTCTCTGTAGGTGTCAAGGTATCAACGATAATCTGCTCGATAGCTGCTGCGTTGGGAGACATTATAAGGTAAACATAGTTACCGAAAGTCTTAACTGAGCTTGCAACAACAATCTGATATTGATCAGGCATGTAATCCTGAAGCTCCTGAGCCTTCTGCTGCTGAACTGCACTAAGCTGACTTGCTAGTGCCGGCACCCTTGAAGCATTCTTTGCCTTAAGGATGGCAACTGTATCTGCATGTGTTACATCCTCAGCCATAGCGAATGCATATCCCTCAAGCTGTGATGCATCGATTCCATAATAATTTTTGATATAGTTTGCATCAACTGTGATCATATCCGGAAGAAAGCCTGTAATCTGGCTGTAGATATCCCGTGGTGCTGCATCTGATGTCCGAGCCTTAGTCTCCGTAGCAGGTGTCACGGTCTCAACAAGCATTGCACCATCTTTGCCCACATAATAAATGTCATCAATCCACAGGTTCTTGAGCATAACTCCGTTTTCATCAAAGTAGTATCTCTTTCCGTTTATTTCATGCCACCCGGTTAGCATGATTCCATCCGTTCCGAGATAATAGGTCTTGCCTTTATCATCCTGAAGTCCGGTGAGCATCACTCCTGCTTTGTCGAAGAGGTACCATAATCCGCCTATCTGCTTCCATCCGGTAACAGATTTGCCTTCGGTGTCATGAAAATGTTTTCCGTCAGCTTCATTTACCCACTCGTTGAAATGGTATTTGCTTTCATCAAGTTTTCTGTCATCTGGTGCATCGAATGATAATCTGGCAGATTCCCTATATCTTCCTCCGGTTTCAGAGATGGTAACCTCCGAATTTACATCTAAAAGAATCTCAGATATCTTCCGGTTTTCCGGCATCAGAGTCACAGCTTCCTGAAGGAATTCTATCTCTTTGTCTATGTCACCGTTTTTTTCATATGTGTTGGCAAGAAGCACGTAGAGTTCTTCGTTTTTCGGGTCAATCTCTATCATCTTCTTCAAGGTCAGGATTGCTTCATCATAGTTCTCTTCCGCTATGTACTTATTGGCAGACTTAAGCATTCGCCTGATGCGCTGGGCCGGAAAATTGAAGAATACAAGCATCCCGACAAGTACTGCCAGAAGAATTCCGGTCACAACTGAAATGATTATAATTGGATTTGATTTCTTATCCATACGAACCTCCGAACATTTTCTATAATATCCAATCAGTTTTATACGCAGGCGCATATACGTACAGCTAACAGACAATTAATCAATATTTTTAGATGATTTTTATCCCCATATTGAATCTTCCTGTCCAAAACCTGTTGATATTCCACTTCCGTTCAGATAATAGTTGATATTTTCTGTTGTTGCATCAACATAATTAATACTAATCAAATTTGTGCCATACAGCTCATATTGTTCTATTTGACGATTTGATAATTCATCATTGGGATCATCTGTAATATAGCCCCCAAACCAACCACCGACAGCATTGAAACCTGAATTTTTATCAAAGCTATAAACATCATCAGTTGCTTTACCTCGAGTTCTTC
>NZ_JNJM01000028.1:4985-32307 GCF_000701645.1 Oribacterium sp. FC2011 | reverse complement strand
TGGATGGCATCACCTACACACAGAGCAAACATCTTAAAGCCTGACTTCACAACTTGCGCAATCTCAACAACAACTCAGAACGGCAGAACATACTGGGCACAGGAATTCGGAATCTAATAAAAAGAATAAAATGATAAACCTCTCCTTATAAATAAATCCTACGCACATAGAAGACCCTATCGGTACACCCCGGTAGGGTCTTTTAGTTTATTCTTGATAAAATAAACTTCGGATTTTGTGGTATCATTAATGAAGATATCAGATCGAAATAGAATCATAATAAAAAATAACTGATAAAACCTGAAAGGAAATAATAAAATATGGGAAAAAGTTTAGGCGCAAAAATCGTGGGGGATCTTCTTAAGTTCTGGCCAAAGCTTTCAGCGGAGGAAAGCGAGCAGAAAATGGTTGAAGCTCTTAAAGCAGAAGAAAAAAAGTCTCCGGCTCCGAAAAATATAGGGACCAGATTTGAGGATAATGAAAACGGCCGCATTTTTTATGTAAATGAGAAGGGCGTATCACGTTATACGGTTTTTTATATTCATGGCGGTGCCTACAGATATGATTTCATTCCTATTCACTGGATGTTTATAGAAAAGCTTGTGAAGGAGACCAATGCTTACGTTATTGCTCCTGCCTACAGACTTGCACCATTCGGGACTTATAAAGAGGCATTTGACCTTATAGTGCCGGTATACAAACAGTATTGTGAGGAACATCCGGAGAAGAAGATTATTCTCATGGGTGACTCGGCAGGTGGCGGACTCTCGCTTGCCCTGACAGAACATTTTAAAGCAGAAGGTATCCGCCTGCCGGACGAGCTGATCCTGCTTTCTCCCTGGGTAGATATCTCAATGGAAAACGAAGACATTAAACAGTATCAGCCTAAGGATCCTTTGATAACAGCAGCCTCTGCTGTTTCGGTGGCGAAGCGCTGGGCCGGGGACCTGGATCTTCATGATCCGAAGGTCAGCCCTATTTACGGTGATCTGAAAGGGATTAAGAACATAACGGTATTCATTGGAACAGATGAGGTTCTGTATCCGGATGTGACAAAGATGTTCAGGATGCTGGATCAGGATGTGTCCAATGAGCTCATAGTGGGAGAGGGAATGATACACATTTATCCTATCTATCCCATAATAGAATCCATACATGCATGCCATAAAATATTCCATATTGTTTTGAGATAGTGAAAGAAAGCCACCGTGGTAAGTTCCAAAGATGAACCGTTCACGGTGACTTTTGTTTATTTCCATAATCTCATTCCATTATGAAGGATACGAGAAGGTCTGACTCATTTTAGGGAGAACGCAGGGGGCTGCTCATTTTACATCACTTTTCTATATTCTGCCGGAGTGATCCCGAATTTCTTTTTAAACAGTCTTGTAAAATATGAATAGTTATCATAACCGATCGCAAGGGAGATATCCCTGACCGGAGTGTTGGTTTCTGTTAACAGCTTTTTTGCAAGCTCCATACGTTTTTCTATAATGTAGTCCATGTAGCTCATCCCTTTTTCCCTTTTGAAAATTTTGGTTATATAGTCAGGGTCAAAGAAAAACATATCAGCCAGATCATTTCTTGATATTTCATCTTTGAAATGGGTATCAACGTAATTAAATAATTTTATGATAGACTGCTCTTCACTGTCAGGCTCGGAAAACCGTGAAAATACTTGGACTATATAGTCCAGGTAAAGTCTGAAGTAGTATTCGGACAGAGAAATATGTCTGTTGAAAAACTGATACGAGTCTTTGCTTAATATATCCTGAGCAGGGATATCCAGTTCATCCAGGTAGGTATACAAAAGCTTGTTGATCTCAAAATAAAGGGTTGAAAGGGTTGTACCGGTTAAGGCACCATTAGCCTTGAGCTTTGCTGAGTACTTAAGTACAATCTGATAAAACTGTTCCCAGTCTTTTGAATTTATTACAGTCATAAGTATATCTGTATCCAGTGGTTGTCCGGGACTTATTTTTGCATCAAAATGGGAAAGAGTAAGTACTTTGTCAATATTGTTTGCATTATCTTTTCTAAGCTGCAGCAATCTGTCCAGAGTAGATGGTAAGGATAAAACAGATTCCGCCTTTGATATGAAAAAACTGGAGTGCAGCATTAGTTTTTCTTTTGTTGTAAATACTATCTCCTCTGCCTGGGTTTTGATCATGTTAAAATGTGATGAGCCCGCTCCCTCATCCTTAGGTACAGGCACTAAGGCTATCAGAAGGTTTTCTTCTGTCTGATAAGGCAGGATCAATCCCTTAGTTGAAAAGTGTCCGCCAAATACAGATATAAAGAGTTTGGTGATCTGCTCATAAATATCATTGATATTGCTGTACTGACATATGATCTGACTGCCATCCTTTAAAACATAGGGATAGATCTGAAAAAGTGATACTATAAACTGATCCCCATCATTAACTGCAGAGTCAAATGCCTTAAGCTTGTAGAGAAAATCATCAGGTGAAATCTGCTTTTGAAGAAGATAGTTAACCCAAAGCTGGTCTCTTGCAGTTTTATTTTTACTGGCATTTGAAACTGATTCTAAAAGAGCATCTTTTATAATGATGGATAACTCATCATAATCAATTGGTTTAAGGTAATAATGAAAGCTTTTAAGTTCCAAAGCTCTTTTGGCATAGTTGAAATCGGCATAATTTGTGAGAAATATGGCCGGTAAATTGTTGCCGTTTTCCCTGAGATACTCCAGTAAATCTATACCAGAACCCTGTGGCATATCTATGTCGCTGAGTAAGATATCGATCTGATTATTATTTATGATCTCTTTGGCTTCTTCAATGCGATATGCCTTAAAGACATTGTCTATTCCAAGTGTTTTCCAGTCTATTCCTTTTTCTAAAGCGATGACAACAAATCTATCATCGTCTACGATTAATGCATTCATAAATAAAATCCTTTCAGTTGTCGTAGGCGGAAACCCACTGCCCTTTGGGCGGTGGGTAGTTGACAAATACCTCTTAATCCGGTGTATATGGTATGTGAAGGATTACTTTTGCGCCTATTGCATCATTATTTGCAAGTATTAATTCAAACCGATTGTCATATAAAAGCTCTAAGCGTTTCAAACTGTTGCTTAAGCCAAGGTGCTGACCATCCTTTGATACAGAGATTCCGTTATTGATCTTTTCTATTATTTCTTCATCCAACCCCTGTCCATTATCTGAAATTGTGATCTCAAAATAATATGGCGTTTTGTATTTGGCTGATAAAGAATCAGTGCTGCAGTCATATTTATCGCAGTTGATCCTGATATCTAACGTTTCTCCGTGTGGTATGGCATGTTTTATGATGTTTTCCACAAAAGTGATAAGCAGGAGTGGAGGAACCTGTACAAGGGCATAGTCCTCTTTTGTGTGTAATTCATATTTTATGGTGTGACCTAATCGTAGGTTTTGAATATTAATGTAATCTTCAATGTGGGCTAATTCGCTGCTTAGATTGATGAAATCCTGATCTGCCTGAAACAGGTAGCGCAGATACTTTGAAGTAAATGTAAGCATTTTTCTTGCGGTTTCAGTTTCTCCTATGCTAAGCATACTGTCGATAGTGGTCAGGCAATTTAAATAAAAATGAGGTTTGATTTGCTGCTGTAAAAAGTGAATAAGGAAGTTATTCTTTTCAAGTTCAGCCTCATAAATATTGATCTTTAGTCTGGTTATTTCATGGGTCAGATTTTTAAACTGCCTGTTTATCTGATTCAGCTCCTGAATATTGGTATCAGATAACATGATGGAAGCTTCCTGTGTTTGATCCGGATCTTCCGGAAGTCTGTCCAAGGCAGATAAATTATCTGAAAATAATTTGATCGGAAGTATGATCTTTCTGTATGTGAACAAAATATATATTCCCATCAGTATTATAAAGATCAGTGCCAAAAGAAAGATCAAAAATAACAGAAAGAATATATGCCCATAATGGCTGAAAACATCCATATAAATGCTTATATCAAATGGAATGTCATACTGTGTATTCTCAATTGCTATTTTGCTGTAAAACAACGAAGCAGGACCTGATGGAACCTCATTAGTAGCATAGAAAACATTGTTGCCTGACTCAAATTGAATGCAGCCCAGTCTGCCAAGGTTTAAAGATGATAGAGGGGCGCTCACGTCTTTCATATCAATTGCACTGGCAAATACATAATCTTTATAGCAGATACAGTAATATAAGAAGGTGCAATCGTTAAATTCATAAGGTGTCCATTCTATGATGTATGAACTTTGGTTTACATCTGCATCATTTATCAGTTTATCCCTGATAGCCTGATAAGCAGCATAATCCAGTGCGATGGAAGAGGCATTGATAAAAAGCTGGTTTTCTTTTGAATAAAAGAAATATTGAAACTCATTACCGATGGCATATTGCATTTCGCCTACTCTGGCTCTCAGGTCCTCGCTGGCCTGACGATAATCACCCATATTGTTATCAGGATTGAAATCCTCCAATACATGTTCGTGAACAACGGTCCATTGAACAAAGTGTGCTACCGCATCCAACTTGTGAGACAATTCTTTTTCATAAATATCAATAGAGTTTTTAATTGAAGCATCATTCTGTCTTCTCATTTCAGAAAAAGCATACCCACTTACCATCAGAAATATCAATCCGATAGGGATTGCAAGAAGCATCAATCTTCTGATATAAAGAGTTGCCTGAAAGGATCTGTTAAATCTTTTTGCTTTCATACAAATTACCTTTTGTAAATCACATTTTTTACATTACTTATTATAAAAGGATAGTAGTGAATACTCTATAAGAATGATATTTTAATTCGGAAAAGTGCTATCAGACAATCGTAAAAGTGCTATTTCTCATTTCGGATTATTTATATGATTTGTTTTGTAAAAAACAAGGAGGCAATCCAAATGAGAGAGTTGGCACTGAAAAAGAACAATAAGATTTCAAATTATTATCAGCTGTATTTATTATTACTTCCCTCGGCAATTCTACTTATATGTTTTTCATATATTCCAATGTGTGGGATCATTATCGCGTTCCAGGATTATTCTCCGGCATTGGGAATTACCGGAAGTCATTTCGTGGGATTCAAAAATTTTCTTCAGTTTTTCAGATCATACCAATTTGGTGTAACGATAAAAAATACCCTCATTCTCAGCTTATATAGCATACTTGTAGGATTTCCTCTTCCTATCCTTCTTGCACTTATGTGTAATCAGATGAGATCAGGGAGATTTAAGAAAGTATTTCAGGTCATTACATATTTACCGCATTTTATTTCAACAATGGTTATGTGCGGTTTGATATTGATCTTTCTTTCACCAAGCAGTGGCTTATTTGCCAATGTTTTTGGCTTATTCGGAAAAGAGTTTCCTAATCTGATGGCAGACGCAGGCAAATTTAAGCATGTGTATGTATGGAGTGATATATGGCAGCATCTGGGATGGGACAGTATCATATATCTTGCGGCTCTTGCCGGAGTAGACCCAAGCTTCTATGAAGCTGCAGCTGTGGATGGAGCTACAACCCTCCAGAAGATAAAGTATATTGATATCCCGATGATACTTCCGACAGCGATGGTACTTTTGGTTTTAAGAGCCGGCAGCATTTTAGGAATAGGCTTTGAAAAAGTTTATTTCTTCAGAATGTTCAGAATATTATGAGTTCTGAGATCATATCAACCTATGTTTATAAGATGGGTATGCAGAGTATGCAATATAGCCTGTCTACGGCGATTGGACTTTTCAACACGGTGGTCAACCTGATCGTATTACTATTCGTAAACTGGGTTTCCAAAAAGACTACAGAAAGCAGTTTGTTCTAGGAGGAAGTAATGAAAACGAAGGGTTTTTCACAAGATAAAGTAGTGAATGTTGTGTTTTACGTTATTGCCATACTGATGATCCTGATGGTTGTTTATCCATTGTGGTTTGTAATCATAGCATCTTTCAGTAATCCGGAAGATGTGGCTACAGGTAAGGTATGGTTTTGGCCAAAAAGCATTGATTTCAGAGGCTATAAGCTGTTATTTGAGCAGGATCAGATATGGAGAAGTTACTTTAATACTATCGTATATACAGTGGTTGGTACCTTAGTGTCTCTGATTGTGAATATAACTGCTGGTTACGCTATGAGCCGCAAGGATCTGCCCGGCATAAAATGGATCAATATTTTCTATATTGTTCCAATGTTTATAAACGGCGGTCTCATACCTACGTATCTTACGGTAAAACAGTTTGGACTTTTGGATAACTGGCTTGTAATGGTACTTCCGTTTGCAGTCAGCACATACAACATTATAGTTGCAAGAACCTTCTTTGAATCGACTCTTCCGGAATCATTATGGGAAGCAGCCCAGCTTGATGGCTGTTCTACTTTGAGGTACTTTTTCCAGTTCGTAATTCCGTTATCAAAGGCGGTAATAGCAGTTGTCGGATTGTGGACAGCAGTTGGCTTATGGAACTCATGGTTCAATGCTTTGATCTATTTACAAAATGAGGATCTGATGCCATTACAGCTGGTTCTGAGAAGAATACTTATTGCAAATGAATCTTTGCTGGGAGCTGCAACCGGTACTATGGCCCAGGAATTAAGACAGCTTTCAGATATGATGAAATATGGTTCTATAGTGGTTTCAACATTGCCTATCATGATGATCTATCCATTCTTACAAAAGTATTTTAATCAGGGCGTAATGATCGGTGCAGTGAAGGGATAATTTAAGTTACAATAAAGAAAGAAGGAGCAGACTATGAAAAAGAAATTGAGTATCGCAATAGGGGGATTTTTAACAGCTTCTATGATGTTTACAGCCTGTGGGGGAACAACATCATCCACAGAGCCGACAAGCGGAAGCGCTGAAGATGACTACAAAGTGGCAACAGTCAGATGGGCTGACTGGGGAGAGGATTATCACAAAGGTTTTCCTGACCAGGCTGCTGCTGAAGCAGGAATTAATATTACCTGGAACACAATATTAAATTCCGATTGGGGTGATAAGAAGGCTGTTCTTCTTGCAGGCAGCAATTTACCGGATGCATTTGTCGGATCGATCTGTTTTACAGAGACTGATATCCTCACTAATGCCGGTACTTTTATAGCATTAGACGATTATATCGATGAATACATGCCAAATCTTAAAAAGATCATGGAAGAAGACGAGACAATGAGAGCACTCGCTACATCTGCTGATGGGCACATCTATGGTCTTCCTTCAAAGAAGCCATGTCGTCCAACTGTAGCAAATCAGATGTTTATCAATAAGGTATGGCTGGACAATTTAGGTCTGTCAGTTCCTACCACATACGATGAGTATGTAGAGGTACTCCGAGCATTCAGAGATGAGGATGCAAATGGAAATGGTGACCCGACAGATGAAATCCCATTTGGTCAGGGTTACGCAGATTCAGTTATGTTCTTCTGTCTTCCATTTGGCACAACCATCGGTGCTGATAGTACATATATGATGGCAGTACAGGATGGTAAGCCTGTATATCTTCCGATTACAGATAACTATAAAGATGGAATCAAAGCTATGCATGAATGCTTCGAGGAAGGACTGATCGATCCTGAAATCTTTACAGAAGACACATCTATGCGTGATGCAAAGCTTATGAGTGAAACACCTATTGTCGGTTCTGCGCCGGGATGGACAGCAGATGCAACATTTGGTGCAAATGCAGATCAGTATGCAGCACTTCCGGCACTTGTTGGTCCGGATGGAAATCAGTACATTTCATCAGATCCGGAGCATTGGAATTACAGCAGATATGAATTTGTCGTAACTTCAGATTGTAAAGATCCCGGTCCACTCCTTGCCTGGGCGGATAAGTTCTATTCAGAAGATGCTTCTATCCAGAATTTTTATGGAGCATTTGGAGTTGGTGTAGAAAAGGATGAGTCAGCAGGAACATATAAGGTTCTTGAGCCAAACGATGGCAATTCGGCTGATACATTTGCCTGGATCAAATCACTTCGTGACTTCGGTCCCAAATATGTTGCAGATGGCTTTAATGACAAAGTTTCATATGCCGGTGAAAATGGTGATGCTGCAAAGCTTTTGTTAGATAAAGATGTGAAGCAGTATGCACGTGAAGCATATCCAAATGTTAGCTATACACCTGACCAACTTAATACTCTTGCAACATTATATGCCGATCTGGAAGCATATGTATCATCAAATCAGGCGACATGGGTTGCTGACGGCGGCCTGGATGAGCAGTGGGATAAATATATTTCACAGCTTGAAATGATGGGAATTAATGATTTCTTACAGATCCAGCAGGATGCATATGATTGCTATAATGCAAATAAATAAAGGGTTTTAAGGAACGGTACCGGAGACGGGCGAGCTTACATATGAAATTGGAGGCTTGCCCATTTTTTATGAAACTCAGAGGAGTAATGAAATGGCAGTGATCTTAGGGGAAAAATACAGAATATCTATCCTGACACATCGTTTGATCAGGCTTGAATATCAGGAAGATGGCCTATTCGAAGACAGAATTACAAAAGCTGTTGTAAACAGGACATTTGATGATATTAAAGTGAAGAGCCGGAGCGAAGATGGATATCTATATGTGGAAACAGACAGTCTTTTATTAAAATATGATCAGAAACCATTTTCTACAAATGGCTTGGAAATAAAGCTCAAGGATTTTGGGACAACCTGGCATTATAGCATCATTTATGGAAATTCTGACAGGAATCTACTCGGAACAGCACGCACTTTAGATGAAACCGATGGAAGAGTAATGCTTGAACCGGGAATCTTTGGACGTAACGGTTATGCGGTATTGGATGATAGTATAAGTCCGGTTCTCGATGAAACAAATGAGTATGTAAACAGAAATACTGATGGACTTGACATTTATTTCTTTGGATACGGCACAGATTTTTATGAAGGGCTCAGGGATTTCTACAGGCTTTGCGGTAAAACTCCTATGATACCAAGATATGCTTTAGGAAACTGGTGGAGCAGATATTATCGTTATTCTGAAGAATCCTATAAAGAGGTTGTTGATAAATTTGAGCAGGAGCAGATACCTCTTTCCGTAGCTGTTATCGATATGGACTGGCACATCACTGAGGTAGATGAAAAATACGGAACCGGATGGACAGGATACACCTGGAATAAGGAACTGTTCCCTGATCCTGGCAGGTTTTTAAAGATGCTCCACGACAGGGGATTAGCTGCAACCTTGAACCTTCATCCTGCAGACGGCATCAGAGGCTTTGAAGATATGTATGAGGATGTGGCACGGGAAATGGGGATCGACCCTGCAACTGAAAAGCCGGTGGAATTTGATCTCAGCGATTCAAAATTTCGCGATACATATTTCAAAAAGGTGATGAATCCCATGGAGGATGAAGGTGTTGATTTCTGGTGGATCGACTGGCAGCAGGGTACCGGAAAGCCTGATGCTGTTGATCCTTTATTCTTACTGAATCATTATCACTATGTTGATCAGGAAAAAAGAAATATCAGACCTATGATATTCTCCAGATATGCAGGTCCCGGCAGTCATAGATATCCGGTGGGATTTTCAGGTGATACTATTTCCAGTTGGCGCAGTTTAAATATTCAGCCATTTTTCACAAGCACATCAAGCAATATCGGATATGGCTGGTGGAGCCATGATATCGGCGGACATATGCAGGGAGATAAAAATGACGAGCGTCTTGTAAGATGGATCGAATATGGTGTTTTTTCTCCGATCATGCGTTTACACAGCAGCAACAGTGCGTTTATGAATAAGGAGCCATGGGAGATAGATGAGCCATATAGAGGTGTTATCAGGAAATATATGAGGCTGAGACATGCCCTTCTTCCATATCTTTATACTGAAAACTACAGAGCATATAAAGAAGATAAACCGCTGATCAGACCGATGTACTATGACTACCATAGCTTTGAAGCGTCATATCATGTACCTAATGAATATGGCTTTGGAGAATCTTTGCTTGTTGGTGCGATCACAGAGCCAGCCGATGAAAAGTACAGAGTTGCTTCTGTTAATATGTTGATTCCGGACGGAATCTGGTATGACATATTTAACGGACGTATTTATAAAGGAGCAGTTAAGCGTAAGCTGTATCGTAAGCTGGATGAAATACCGGTACTGCTTAAGGCAGGCGGAATCGTGCCAACGTCTTTAAATGATCGTGAAAATGGTACTGCCAATCCTGAAGGAATAGGGCTTTATATAGGGGCAGGAGCAAATGGCTGTTATACAATGTATGAAGATGATGGAACTTCCATGAATTATAAAAAGCAGCAGCTTGTCACTACTGAATATAATGTTGTTTGGGATGAAAATGGCGCAATTGAGATCAATATAGGTAAAGCTGAGGGCATACTGTCATTGATTCCAGGTGAAAGAAAATATGAGATCAGGATTTATGGTGTTGATTTAGTCAAAGATAAGTTTGCTGTTTCTGTTTGTGGAAAAGAAGTGTTGCAGGATGATCAGGATATTTGCTTTAAGTATGATGATAAAAGATCAATACTTACAGTCACTTTATCTAAGGTCATATCGGAGTGCGGCTTAGAATTGTCTGTTTCAGGACTGGAGCCGGGGAAGAATGCTTATAAAGAACAGGTAACCGACTTGTTGAAGAGGGCATGGTCTGATAATTGTGAGAAGGATGCTGTTTTCAATGCCTTAAATAGTTTGGGACATGATGATTTCCTTAACTGGTTAAAGGAAGATAACTGTTCTGAATTACTGAAAGATGCAGTCACTGAGTTATGTATGTAGAATGTACATAGACGAACTTGTAAGTATAGAGCGGAAGATTAATTTGATGATGCAAGGAAGAAGTGCTGTGAGCCTATAACAGTTCAGCCGGGGATGAACTGTTAAATCGTACTTATAAATAAGAAACAGATCATTCATCTAACCGGTTTACAGCCTGAAAAACATGATGTAAAATACGAGGGTTAATATTTTATATGAGAAAAAATATGTTTTTTGGGAGTAGGGGATGAAAAACTTTAATCATAGAAATGATCATGTAAAGGTGCGTACAACAGCTAAACGTAGCTGTGCATCTTTAGTATTAGCTGCCACAATGTTGTCTACAGTCGGAACTTCCATCGTACCTATGACAACACTGGCAGCTGCAAACAATCAAAGTGCCGAAGCAGCGGCTGCTGCAAATTCAGCTTACGAAGCTGATAATTCTCAGGCTGCAACTGGTTCTGTTACAAATCCGCAAAAATTAAAAGACCTATTCAATCCTTTCTTTTATGCACTTCAGTATCCGGATGCCATGACGGAAGCAGGCACTGACCCGGAAGCTTTATATCAGCACTTCCTGACCAAGGGCCTCTCCAGGGGATACCTTTGTAATTCATACTTTGATATCAAAAGATATCGTGACGATCATCCTGAACTGGAAACTTATCTTGGTGATAACTGGGATATGTGGGTTGCATACTTTTTCATGGGTAATGCTGCGCCCTCGAGCCTTAAGGATATTTTTGATGCAGCATTTTATGCCGAAACTTATCCGGATGCTGTAAAACAGTGCGGTACTGACCCGGATGCCCTTTATGAACACTTTGTAAACATAGGGATTTTAAACGGGTATCAATGTAATCCATATTTTAATATCTATAAGTATCGTGCCGCACACTCAACCTTAACAAAAGTCTATGGAAACGACTGGAACAACTGGCTCAGGGATTTTTATGTAACCGGTTTAGCAGGTGGGGGGAAAACTGATTATCTCAGAAATACTCAGTCTGATGATTTTTCAGTAGAGGATGAGAACTCCGATTCTTCAGTAATGGATGACAGCACTGATTCTTCAGTAATGGATGACAGCACTGATTCTTCAGTAGGAGATGACAGGTCAGATGTTTCAGTCCGGAGCATTCCCGATAGTAACAGTGTTACTGACGGAAACGGTAATATCCTTGTTCCAGTATCTGAGATAGGTGAATATCTCACTCTCGAAGAACTCAAAGAAATATGCGGAGACAATCTGGTACTTGTTGCAGACAGTGATGGGTTTGTCACCTTTGTAGGTGGTCATTTCACTGATATTACAGTTGCCAATGAAGATGATTCTGTAAAAGCGATCCAGTGTATGCTTGAACTTATCGGTCTTCCCGACAGTAAGATACTTAAGTTAAACAAAACTGTAGGAAATTCAAAAGGTGATACTTATTATCAGTTTACAGGAGCAGATATAAACACAGGGTACAACAATCCTTACAGTAACATCAATTTGGGAGTTGATGATAAAGGCAAGGTGATCAGTTTAAGCAGTAACTGTGGCGCTAAGCTTGACAAAAACCTGGATTCTATAGCGAAAGTGAATCTTGACAGTATTTTGGAACGCACGAAAATGTCCGGTGAAACACTTGTCTCAACGGAATTTGAAACGGTATTCGATTCGACTGCCAATGCTTACTGCAAGGTCTTTTATGGAAAAGACGATACTACAGGTTATATATCAAAATATGTGATCCAGCCGGATAATGAAATATTTTATATAGGTACTTACTCTGATGTTCCTACCAAAGAAAACAATGTGTATGCTTTTGATTTTCTTTTCTCAGATGATATACAAACAGAAGAGCATACCTTTACTGATTATTTTGGAAATAATGTAAAACTAACAGTTGCATCTGTAGACGTGGATGGTGTGAGATATTCCTACTTAGTCGATAAAGAAAGAAAAATAGCTGCCAATTTAAAACCAGCCATTTCTTCTGTCAATTTGAAAAAGGGATTCACGTCGATAGATGATCAGATCAAATCACATTTCGTACAAAGTTTCGTGACTGTTCAAAAGACCTATGACGAATATAAAAAGCTCGGATTTTTTGATAACCTGAAAAACATACCTTTCATCATAGGCTTTGACAATAATGATCAGGAAGATAACGCAAGCTGTGGCTTCAGAGGTGCATACTTCTCTATAACAGTAAATGATAATACAGGTAATGCTTCCTTTGATTCTCTTGCTCATGAGGTAGGGCATGGAGTACTTGATGTCCTGGCTCCTACATCCCAGTATCTTAGTGAGAAGTCTCTACATGAAGGATTTGCGGATATCAACGGAAACATTCTTGAGATGATACTATATCTTGCCGGAGATAAAGCAACCGGAACGGGAATCGATCTCGAAAAATGGAGTATAGAAGAAAGTGTTGGAAAAAATCTCCGCTGCATGGGAGACCCGGAAAGTCTTGGTGATGTTTCAAAGGTTGGAGGACAGAATTATAGCGCAACCTATACTGATCATAACGATTGCCATGCCAAAGCAACTATCTATGGCAACATATGTTACAGGATGAATAAAGAATTAAATATCCCTCTTGAAGATCTCCTGAAGATCTGGTATGACGCAATGCCTAACATCACTGCAACAACTTCATATAAAGACGTGAAGGGATACATCACCTACTCAACTATGCTTCATGGATATAATGATCTGGCTGATAAAGTTTTAAAAATATTTGACGATGCCAATGTTGATGGATTCAGTGATAACTGGTCAGATCTTAAACCTGCTGAAGGTTATATTACGGATGTTCCAGTGGTGGTAGATAACTTTGAGGATATTTATGACAAATACTTTAAAGATACATCAAATAAAATAACATTCACTTATTCCAAAAATGATAAAGCACTTGCAAGTATAGATAAGTACGGGAATGTCGGTTCAGTTCTGAAAGACGGAGAAGAGCTCCCTGATTATGATCGGATACATATAAAATATAAAAACAATGATTATTCATTCTATATGTATCTCCCTGGACCGGATACTCAGGGACGCATGGATGCGGATGATATCCTTTCTGCATTAAACAGTGAATACAAGGTTGATAATAACCTGAAGGGTTTCTACTATTTATGTTACGAACTTGAGGGTAATGATGATGAGACGTTGAATGATTATTACATACGCCGGGTTGACAATGGAACGGAAAACTATGTTCCTGTTTATATTAATTTAACGAAGAACTTACATTATAACATTCCACTGAAAGAAAACTCAAAATATGAAATATGTAAGCTGAACCAAGATAAAAAGATGCAATCATTCTTTATTTTAGACGTAAACGAAATAAAAGAAAGAGAAAATGAATATCCTGTTCTTTATCTGAAATCAGACACAAACAGTGAATTCGGAGTCAGTGTTTCATATAAGTATGAGACTGATGACAACACACAAAATCAGAATCAGGGACAACAGACCGGGAATAATAACGGTAATAACGGCAAAAACGTATCCGATGAAGCTGCCAAAGCAGGCAGCTCCGATGATGAGATCGATAACCTGATGGATGAAAATGCTGAGACCGCAGATGATAACGATCCTGTTGATCCTACCGCAGCGTTTGAGAGCGAAGATCCTATGGAAGCTTCCAACCAGGACGATGATATATCATCTGTTGAAACTTCTGAAGAGGATCCGGACGCTGATGAACATAGCGGTGATTCTTCATCCGAGAACCTTCAGGGCGAGGTTTCTGAAGAGGATTCTGAAGCAGCTGCCGGACAGAACGAAGAGACTTCATCTGAAGATTCTCGGGAAGATGGATCTGATGAGGTATCAGATGTAGATGATGAGGAGAGTGAAGATACTTCTTCTGAAGATTCTCATGGAGAAGTTTCTGAAGAAGATTCAGAAGCTGATGCCGGGCAGAGCGAAGAAACTCTTTCTGAAGAACCTAAGGGAGATACTTCTGACGAGATATCAGATATAGCAGAACAGAAGGATTAAACTTACTACGGGGATCCTCAGGATGAGGTTGAAAAACATTAGACGATTTTTTAATATCGTAAATATTTAAGACGGGGTATAGATAATATCAGTGAACTTCGGGTTCCGATATTATCTATACCCCGTCTTATCTGTTACATTTACTTGCAAAGAAGCTCTGGTATCAGCTGAAACCAGATTATGCCCATAATAATACATAGTATGCTTAGAAAAAACGGTCCTATACGGTGTATATAGGCTGCATGATCATGATTTGAAATGAAAATATTGTAGGTGTTTCCAATTACATACTTTTTAGTAAAAGAAATATGGTCAACTGTGTAGGTTTCACGATCTCCTTCAAGTTTAAAATTCAAAGAATAGTAAACGCTCCCTTTCGAAGAGTGGTGTTTATCAATGTTTACAAGCTTACCCTCGGTTTTAATATGATGCGTGATGATGGAGTAGGATTCGTATACTCCGTATCCTAAAGTGGCTCCACCCATCAGAAGTGTCAGAAGAGTTCCACCAAGTACCACATTCTTTGTAAACATTGAAAAAGACAAAGCTGCAAAAAATGTACCGATAGAAATATATAAAATCTTTTCTTTTGTATCGTAACCCTGTTGAAAGGGATAATAGAAGAAAAGTCCGCCCACCGCTCCGAACATAAGTGCAACAGCGTAAAAAATAATCAGCTCCATTAATTAGTAACCTCTGTTTCCAATTATAATGTGGTTAGATTATCACATGTAACCGGACTCTGACAATCCTGAATCTGTAGGAACGTGAAGCTCGCATTGAAGTGCTTTGTTTTTTTGTTGAAACAGGTAGAATAAATATATTAAACAAATTGAGGCGAAATATGAGAAAACATGTGCGAAGAATTTCCGGAGAAGAAAAAGAAGGTAAAGCAAGTTAGGAGGATACTGTATGAAAACCAGGGAAGAGGCATTAGCATTTGGTCTGACATTTGAATCTACGTATCAGGAAGCTCCTTTTCACGATTCAAATTGGCAGCTGATCAGAGTTAATCCAAGTAAGAAGGCATTTTTGTGGACATATGAAAAGGATGGACATATTTGTCTTAATCTGAAGTGTGACCCTGAATGGCGCGATTTCTGGAGAAGTGTTTATAAGTCTGTAGTACCGGCATATCATCAAAACAAAGATCATTGGATTACTGTGATTTTGGATGGTTCTATCCCTGACGAAGAAATCAAAAGAATGATAGCAGAAAGCTATGAACTAGTGACAGAAAGTCCAACCAAACGTATATATGAGGCTGTCAAAAGGATTCCAAAGGGAAAAGTGGCAACTTACGCACAGGTAGCCGCCATGGCAGGGAATCCAAAGATGTGCCGGGCAGTAGGAAATGCTTTACACAAGAATCCGGATTTTGAGAACATTCCATGCTACAGAGTTGTAAACTCAAAAGGTGAGCTGGCCGGTGAATATGCTTTTGGTGGGGCATGGGCTCAGAAGGAACTCCTGGAAGCAGATGGGATAGAAGTTATTGATGGCAAAGTCGATCTGGCAAAATATGCGGTTAATATAAGATAGTTTTTACAAGGAATACGGAACTATTGTGACATCTGCAGGAAACAGGTTATGTGATGAAATCAGTCAATATAAAAACAGGTAAGATGATGGTTACATTTGAAAATCATTTCTGCTGATGGATATCCTGAAGCAGTTTATGATCCTGAAGGCAGATAAGCTGGAAAGTTACAGGTAGTGGAATTGAGTAATACAATGAAAAACAGATGTTATATATGTATAGATCTTAAGTCGTTCTATGCTTCCGTGGAGTGTCATATGAGAGATCGTGATCCTCTCACGACGAATCTTGTGGTGGCTGATGTCAACAGAACCGAAAAGACCATATGTCTTGCGGTTTCGCCATCTCTTAAGGCATATGGGATCTCAGGAAGAGCCAGACTTTTCCAGGTCGTTGAGAGGGTTAATGAGATCAATGCGGAACGTAAAAGAAAGCTTAAAGGTCATGATTTTTCAGGTGAATCCGATGATGCAAGGAAGCTTTCGGCAGATCCCACACTGAAGCTTTCCTACATTGCCGCAAAGCCGCAGATGGCCAGATACATCGAGTACAGTACTCAGATTTACAACATTTACATGAGATATGCATCTTCGGAGGACATACATGTTTATTCTATAGATGAGGTTTTCATCGATGCTACAGAATATCTCAAAAACTATGCGTCCACTCATGGAATTACTGAACCGGAGCCACGCCGCATCGCAGAGATCATGGCCATGGACATGATACGGGATGTCTACACTGAAACACAGATAACCGCAACTGCAGGAATCGGAACCAACATGTATCTTGCAAAGATAGCCATGGATATAGTTGCGAAGCATGTCCCGCCCAACAAGGACGGAGTACGTATCGCAAACATTGATGAGATGAGCTATAGGAGGATTCTGTGGAATCACCGTCCGCTTACGGATTTCTGGAGAGTAGGTGTTGGCTATGCCAGAAAACTGGAGGCTATGGGACTCTATACCATGGGGGATATCGCCAGATGCTCCATCGATGATGAAGAACTTCTGTACAAAACATTTGGCATCAATGCTGAACTTTTGATCGATCATGCCTGGGGCTATGAGCCGTGTGGGATGAAGGATGTGAAAAGCTATAAACCTGAGACAAACAGCATCAGTTCAGGACAGGTGCTGCATTGCCCGTATAACTGTGAAAAGAGCAGACTTGTTCTGAAGGAGATGGCTGACCAGTTGTCTCTTGATCTTGTCAGTAAGCATCTGGTGACGAAGCAGCTTGTGATCACTGTGGGCTATGACATTGAGAATCTGTCAGATCCGGAAATCAGAAAAAAATATAAAGGTCCGGTGACGATCGATCATCTGGGCCGAAGAGTTCCTAAACATGCTCACGGTACCATAAATCTTTCTGAGTGGACTGCCTCAACAAAACTTATCACCGAAGCGGCTGCAAAACTCTATGATGAGATCATAAATCCGGTGCTTTTGGTGAGGCGTTTCAATATAACTGCCACAATGGTAAAGGAGGAAAAGGAAGCAGACACATCCGTAAGGTTTGGAGATCAGGTCGGAACCTGGGAACAGATGGACCTTTTTACTGATTATGAGAAGCTTGAAAGGGAAAGAGAAAAGGCAGCGATAGAGCGTAAAAAGGAGAAAAAACTTCAGGAAGCAGCACTGGCTTTAAAACAGAAATTCGGCAAGAATGCTGTTCTAAAAGGCATGAATCTTCAGGAAGGTGCAACCATGAAGGGAAGGAATGAGCAGATAGGAGGTCATAAAGCATAGTTGTTTGTTTTGAATTTCAATGCATATTTTTTGAGGTTTTAGAGACAGCATTCCCGTCAAGGCTTGCTTTGACAGTTCAACGGGGACTGAGTTACAGTATTACTTTAGGAGATCAGTATGAACAGTGAAAAACCGGAATGGCACAATGTGCATGGCATAACACAGGAAGAGATGTACGGAAAACATGATGATGTCATGGCAAAGTACGGGGATATCATCGATATGCCGCATCATGTTTCAGATAAACATAAACCCATGTCTATATATAACAGAGCGGCTCAGTTTGCTCCCTTTGCAGCATTGACGGGATATGATGATGCCATCAGAAAAGCAGCGCGGCAGGAGGAAGAAAAGTTATATCAATAATGAACATAAGGTGAAAACACACTATAATGATATCTTTAACAATTCAGCAGGTGAACCAATGGGACGGGCCAAGTACGAATTGGAAACACTTGATGTGTTTCCAATTCTATATGATATAATAAATCGATTCGATAAATTCTTAACAAATGCATGATCTTTTATAACAATACTGTTTTGCGGAAGGAAAGAGTATGTTTTATAACAAAAAAAGCACCGATGAAAGTGATTCATCAAGACATTATATACATATAATCCGTATCATAGAAGTTTTTATGGTGGCTATCAGTGTCATACTGATCATAGGATATATATGTGTTAAACCGGATTTTTCTGCCGGTCAGAAAGAAAATGCCCGCCTTATCGGTGTCACTTATATGACTATGAACAATGAGTTCTATGGGATAGTAAATGAACAGATAAACCACAGGGTCGAAGCTCAGGGTGACAATATAGTTCTCAGAGATCCCGCGCTTAGTGTGGAACGGCAGATATCACAGATAGAAGAGATGCTTGATATGGGGATAGATGCACTTGTTGTTACTCCCGTGGATTCGTCAGCTCTTATAGATGTCATAAAAAAAGCAAAGGCTATGGGTGTAAAAATCATTGTAGTTGATACAGAACTGGAGGATCCCGAACTTTCGGACGTGACCATAAAGTCTGATAATTATAATGCTGGAAAGTCTATAGGGCAGTACTACTGTTCCAATCACCCGGAGGGCTCAAGGGTTTTAGTGATGACACACAATGAGGCTATGTCGGGTAGACAGCGAGTGCAGGGATTTCTGGATGCTGTCAGTCAAAATAAAAAAACATATCTTGTAGGTGAGATACCTTGTGAAGGGCAGTATGAAATAGCGCTTCCGGGGCTTGAGAAATTTATACAGTCCGGTAAAGAATTTGATGTTGTGTTCTGTCTGAATGATTTTGCGGCACTTGGGGCAGCAAGTGCTCTCGAAAAATATGGTATGCTTGACCGGGTTGAGCTTTATGGTGTCGATGCTTCACCTGATGCCAAGGCTCTCATCAATGAAGGCAAGATGCAGGCCTCTGCAGCCCAGTTTCCAACTCGCATAGGTATGGAGGCAGCTGACTCGCTGTATGCACTTCTTAATGGTGAAACCGTCCCGAGTGAGGTTGTAGTTCCGGTTCAGGTGGTCACCAGAACAAATGTAGGTTCATTTACCATAGACAGGTGGCAGTAAGATGGAAGAAAGATCAACAAATAAAAATCAATATGAGATCACGGGGGTTACGGCACAGCTTTTTTATTTGATGCAGCTGTTTAACTGCCTTGTGATAATGTTCTTCACTCTGGTAACAGCTCATGCAATGCACGGGTTTATCCTGGAGGGAAATGCATTCCATCTTATCACAAAGTGTCACGCAACCATAGTTTACTGGAAAATACCTGTTGTTGCGGGGATTCTTTACATAAGTCTGCTATTCCTGCTGTCTATAGAGTGTACCAATCATATCGAACTTATAGTGAAGCTATGGCTGGAGATAATGATCGGGGCAGGTATTTTTTACTACACGGGGCTTTCCTATACGGTAATGGTACTTTTGATACTGGCAGATATCGTCAGAAACAGAATTGACTGGGGTAAAAAGATCATGTATATCATTCTGCTTTCCTGTGTTGATCTGGTTCTCAACGGAAATGTTCTTTCAAGATATATCAGTCCTGTTTCCGTAAATCAGATATGGACCTACTATCGGTCAGATGTTGCAGCGGTTTTCTCCGGTGCTGTCAATATCATGTTTCTCATAGATGTATTCATCTTCATCTTATATATGGTGTTCCTCATCCTGGAACAGATGAGTGAGAAAGAAAGGATCGCGGCGCTTTACAGAGAGTTATCTATCGCCAACAAAAAGCTTGCTGAAGCAAACAAACAGTTGGAGGAGTATACCGAAGAACTGGTGAGTGCTGCCGAAACACGGGAAAGAAACCGTTTTGCACAGGAAATACATGATACTCTGGGACATGCCCTGACGGGAATAGTAACAGGTATAGAAGCCTGTATAATGCTTATGGATATCGCACCGGATGCTACAAAGGATCAGCTTAAGGCCATAGAAGAAGTTGCGAGACAGGGAATCACAGATGTCAGACAATCGGTGAAGGCATTAAGACCTGATGCACTTGAGAGGCTAAAGCTGGAGGATGCACTTCTTAAGATAATAGATGAGACCATGAGATCTACAGGTATAACGATAAATTACAACTGTACCACACCACTTCTCGATTTCAGCCAGTATGAGGAGGATGCTATTTACAGGATAGTACAGGAAAGTGTGACAAATGCGATCCGTCACGGCAAGGCTGACGTGATAGACATTGACATCGGTCGGGAAGATGGTTTTCTCAATATAAAAATAAAGGATAACGGAATAGGTTGCGGCAAAGTGTATAAGGGGTTCGGCCTCCATCATATGCAGGAAAGGCTGAGTCTCTTGAACGGAAGCCTTAAGTATGATGGTTCACATGGATTTACTATTGAGGCTTCGATCCCGATAAGATGGGGCAATAGTGTTGAAGAAAAAGAGGATTAAGCAGATATGATTAAGATTTTGATTGCTGATGATCAGGAGTTACTGAGACAGAGTCTCATAATCATACTTAAAAATACACCGGATTTTCAGGTTACGGATGCTGTCAGTGATGGAAGAGAGGTTATACGTTCGGTTAGAAATGAAAAACCGGACATCATTCTTATGGATATCAGAATGCCGGGTATGGACGGAGTAGTCTGTACGCAGATCATCAAAGAACAGTATCCTGACATTAAGATCATCATACTTACAACATTTGATGATGATAAATATGTATTCGATGCACTTAAGTACGGAGCCAGCGGTTATCTTCTGAAGGGTATCTCTGTTACGGAACTATCGGATGCCATTAGGAAGGTGTATAACGGTACAGCCATAATCAATGAAGCAGTGACTTCCAAAGTTGTAAATCTCTTTTCAAAGATGGCGAAATCCAACATTGCCAGCGAAGTCGATGATGAGCTGGTGAAGGATCTGCGTGATAATGAATGGAAAATAGTTGTACTTGTGGGAAGAGGTCTGTCCAATAAGGAAATTGCAGCAAAGCTCGATCTCTCTGAGGGAACGGTAAGGAATACTCTCAGTACTGTACTCAGCAAGTTGAATCTAAGAGACAGAACGCAGCTTGCCATATGGGCGGTTCAGACCGGAACTGTCAATAAAAATATAGATAATTTGTGAGGATCATGGTGAAGAGAAGATACAGATTACTGCTTAGTGGGGTTTTGGTTCTTTTAGCTATCCTCACAGTACACGGATTTCTGCCGGTAACCACCGGTGAGGAAAAAGTTTTAACTGTTGGAGCCTTTGCGGGAAGTTACTGGAGTCTGCAGAATGGAAATTCCTATAAGATACTGGATGATGCCATCGATTTATTTGAAAAGGAAAATCCGGGAGTCAAAGTACAGTATGTGAGCGGAATTACCCTGGGACAATATCAGGAGTGGCTCTCAGAAAAAAAGGCAGAGGGCAGGATGCCGGATGTCTTTCTGGTTCCATCCGATATTTTCCAGAGTTTTGCGGATATTGGCGTGATGCAGAATCTTGATGGGTTCATAAAGCATGACATAGGGTTTTCTTTGGACTTATTCTATGAAAAAACTCTTAAGGGCGGACGATACAGGAATATACAGTATGCCCTTCCATTTGAATGCTCGCCTGTGCTTATGATCATGAACAAGACACTGCTTCGGGATAACAGTATACCTGTTCCGGATGAGAACTGGACCTGGGATGAGTTTTACGAGGCGTGTGAGATGACTGGGATTTCGGATACGAATGCCGGAGGACAGTACGGAGTCATAGACTATGGATGGCAGGATGCATTTGCGGCAAATAAGGTAAAACTTTTCAATGACAAGGGAACTGCCTGTGACTTTACCGGTGACGATATCTATGAATCGCTGCTTTTTCTTGAACGGTTAACCAAGCTTCCGAAAGGCAAAGTCACTTCCGCAAGTGATTTCTATAAAGGAGTGGTTGCCTTCGAGCCGATGTCATTTGCAACCTACAGAGCAAGTGTTCAGAATGACTTAAGCTATCAGAACTATTCTGATTTTGAGTGGGGCTATACTTCTATGCCTGCAGGGATGGATGGTGATAATGTCTCGAGACTGGATACGCTCACGGTTGCCATGTCATCAGATTCCCACTACAAAAAAGAAGCCTGGCAGTTTATGAAGACTCTTACTTCTGAAGAAGCGGTTCAGAAAGAGATATATGATTATTCCGAGGGATTGTCACCCCTTAAATCGGTTACGGAGGATCCTGAGCTTGCTGAGTATGTTTTTGATCATTATGGTGTTGTTCTGAATAGGGATGTCATTACTTATGTCATGGAAAGAGCAGAAAATGAAAACCGGTTTCCGGATTACGAAGAGATTGCGACGGAGGTGACCACTGCGGTTGACTCCATACTGGGAGATAAATCCAATATCCGGATGGAACAGATCATCTGGAATCGAAGGATAAACAATTACATTAAGAAGTTGAGTTAGAAAATCATATACACCTGTCATTTTATAAAGTAGAAGTTCTCTGCACCTGTTGCAGAGAGCTTTTTTAGTGGGATAAAAATGACAAATGTCATATCTTTCGAAGTACAATTTTCTGATCGATTCAGTGACGCTTGTTACCTGATTTAATGTTCTGAAATCGTTATAGTATCAGTGTGATCAAACAGAGAGTGATTCCGATAAACGATAAAAACTACGTTTATAGAGGAATGTGTAAATGAGCTGAGTTCTCAGAAGGGAGGTATATGTATGAAATATGTTGTGCTGGTCAGTCACGGTGAATTTGCTCCGGGACTGAGAACCGCAGCCTGCATGCTTGCCGGAGAAGACAGAGAAGATCTGCTGGCAACAAGCCTTAAGGACGGCATGGGTGCAGATGAGTTTTGTGAGAATGTAAAAGAGATGCTCAAGGTAGTTAAAGAAGATGATGAGATCATCCTTTTTGGCGATCTGATAGGTGGATCACCACTTACCAATGCAGCCAATGTTATCTCTGAGCTTGGACTTCTCGGAAGAACAAGGATGTTTGGAGGTATGAATCTCCCACTTGTTATCACAACGGTGATAGGCAAAGACGATGCAGAGACTGATGAAGTTCTGACCGATGCTTTGGATGGTGCAAGAGATCAATTGCATGAATTCAGGATCGAAGCAGAGGATGAGGAAGAAGAACTTTAATTAATAGGAGGAAGATATGGCAGTAACATTTTTACGAATCGACGACAGAATGATCCACGGACAGACAGTGACAAGATGGTCACTTGAGTACCCTTGTGACGGACTTATCGCAGTTAATGATGCGGCAGCAGCAAACTCTGTTTTAAAGGCTGCTTACAAGAGTGCTTCAGACAAGAAGACCTTTGTATGGGGTGTAGATGAGTTTATCGCAAAGAGCAGGAAGGTAATCGAGTCAGATACACGTTACTTCGTTATCACCAAGAATCCGATCGATATGAAGAAGATACTTGTAGATTCCGGATTTGTACCAGGTGATGTCAAGACTGTCATCGTTGGACCTTGCAACGATAGACCCGGAGCTGTAAAGCTTGGAAACAATCAGTCAATCACTCAGGAAGAGGCACAGGCTCTTGAGGATATCAGGAACAAAGGCTATGAAGTAGAGTTCGCACTTCTGAAAGAAACATCTATCGGTAACTGGAACAAATTCAGAGGTCAGTTTGGCTTTAACTAATTGATAAACTAAGGAGATTAATCATGAACATAAGTGTTATTCAGGCTATAATTCTCGGTTTGTTTGCATCTCTTTCAAGTATGCCGGGACTTGGCGGTACATCTATCGGTAACTACACACTGGGACGTCCTCTGGTTGGCGGACTTATCTGCGGTATCGTTTTGGGAGATATCCCGACAGGTATTCTCGTAGGATGTGCGATGCAGGTTGTTTATATCGCACTTGTAACTCCGGGCGGAACCGTTTCTGCTGATGTTCGTGCAGTATCCTATATCGGTATACCACTTGCAATGCTTGCATTAAAGAGCTACGGACTTGCTGCAGATTCAGCTGAAGGTATCGCTCTTGCAACATCATTCGGAACCATGGTGGGTACTATCGGAACAGTTCTTTTTTACGGAACAGCTACTATGAACCTTATCTGGCAGCACATGGGCTGGAAGTGGGTAGATAACAGAGAGTATCATAAGCTTTACCTTGTAGACATGGTTCTTCCATGGATCTCACACATCACATTTTCGCTTATCCCTACAGTAGTTATGTGTCTCCTCGGTGAGCCTGTTGTAAACCTCATCAAGACATCTCTTCCGATGGACGGAATTCCCATGAAGACACTTTTCACAGTTGGTGCACTCCTTCCTTGTGTCGGAATCGCAATACTTTTAAAGCAGATAGTAAGATCTGTACTTGATTTCGTACCTTATCTTTTCGGATTTACACTGGCAGCTTCTATGGGCCTTAATCTTGTAAGTGCAACAGTTGTTGCAGCAATGTTTGCAATTGTTATCTACAACCTTAAGATGCTTCAGCTTAAAAAGGCAGCTCCTGCAGCGGCAGGCGCAGCAAACAACAATTGGGACGATGACGAGGAGGACATTTAAAATGGCTGAGAAGAAAATATCGAAAAAAACATTATCAAAAGCTTTTCATAACTGGTACTACGGAAACCTGACCTGTTTCTCTCAGGAGCACATGCAGACCTTTGGTTATCTCTGCTCCATGCTTCCTATAGTAGATGAGCTTTATGATGATGAGGACAAGAAGGCAGAGGCTATGGAAACCTATCGGGCTTTCTTCAATACAGAGCCTCAGCTCGGCGCTATCATAGTCGGTGTTACTGCCGGACTTGAGGAGGCAAGAGCTAACGGAAACAAAGAAGTAGATTCCGAGACTATCAATGGTCTTCGTGCAGGTCTCATGGGACCTATCGCCGGTATCGGTGATTCACTTGTAGTAGGTACTGTGATACCTATCCTTCTCGGCATCGCCATGGGTATGTCAGGCGGCGGCTCACCGATGGGGGCTATTTTCTACATGATTGTCTGGAACCTTTTTGCTTACTTCGGAATGAAGTACATCTATAACAAGGGTTATCATATGGGAACAAAAGCCGTTGAGTACCTGGTAGGAGATATCGGTATGGCTATCCGTGAGGCAGTAACAACACTCGGCGGTATCGTTATTGGTGCGGTAAGTGCCACATGGGTAAGTGTCAAGACCAGTTTTCATCTTGTTAATGCAAGCGGCGAAGCTTACATGGTTCTTCAGGAGAAGCTTGACGGAGTGTTCCCGGGCATCCTCACCGCAATAGTAGTTATCTTCTGCTGGTGGCTTATGGCAAGGAAGCGTTTCAGCCCTATCAAGGTAATGCTTCTCCTTGTAGTTGTAGCATTCGTAGGTGTTGTACTTGGATTCTTCAATCCGGGTCTTTCATATTAAGAGCAAAGGATACAAACCTATCAGAATAAATAATAATCCATAATTATCCAATATTAAGAAATACTCCTATTTCCTGTCTGTACGGAAATAGGAGTATTTTTTTGAACCATGCTTTCAGATCGATCTATAACCGTATGTATAAGCTTTTTATCTTTCATTTTATATTTATTGAACCTTGTAATTAGCGCAGAGAAACAGACACTCAGTGCATTTTACCGGGTATATTTTGAAGCTCAAATCTGTATTTTTGGTTTACCTCTGGATACTTTTCATGATCCACTTCGGATAAAAACATCTCCTTGGACCTTACCCAAAGAGAACCATCATCATAGAGTTTGCGGTATACAACCATTTCTTGTTGAGTTTCTGAATCTCGGGCAATATCTTCTACAAGATAATAATCGCCCTTAAAGTGCTTGTATACTCTGTGTAATACTAATTCTTGCAAAGTTTCACCTCCACATATTTTCAGTCTGACAGTTACTCATGTATTTCTAAAGGAAGTCCGTCTGGATCGTGGAAAAAAGTCATTTTCTTTCCTGTGAAAGAATCCAGTCGTATAGGTTCGCAAGTGATCCCCATAGCTTCCAATTCTGCAACTGTATCATCCACGCAATCTACACGGAAAGCAAGATGCCTTAATCCGTAAGATTCCGGTGAAGAACGGAGCGGATGATCCTTCATTATAAATAGCTCAAGCTCGCAGTCTCCGAGTTCAAGATCAATCTTCCAATCATCACGTTCCGGTCTATAGTTTTCCCTGATAATCTTAAAACCAAGCTTATTGTGATAAAAATCCAATGCGATATCTTTGTCGGAACAAATCACGGCTATATGATGGATGTGGTTTAAGTTCATGCTCTACTTCTCCCTTATCGTATTTTAGATAATTATACCAAAGAGGAATTTACAGAAACAGCGAATTAAAAGACTTTTCTTTGGTATTTCCAGAATCAGAAACCAATGTTAATTCAATCAATCTGATCATATGATTTATTTCAAATTTGACTATTTTATAATGATCAGATAAGCGATACACTGACTCACAAGTGATTCGGAAGGAGATGTTAGTAATGTGTGATGAGATTTCTATTGAGTCAAACCTAAAGAGTGTAGAGGAAAAGATAAAGGCTGCATGTGGGAGAGCAGGACGTAATCCTTCGGAAGTGACCCTTGTTGCAGTAAGTAAGACAAAGCCTTTCTCAGATATCCTTGAAGCAAGGAATGCCGGTGCTAAAGAGTTTGGTGAGAACTATGTCCAGGAGATGATGGATAAGATAGAAGATGCTGAGAATATAACTGATATGTCTAACGTAAGATGGCATATGATAGGACACCTTCAGAAGAATAAGGTTAAGTACCTTATCGGGAATACAGCTCTTATCCATTCCGTTGATTCCATAGCCCTTGCTGAACAGATTGAGAAAGAAGCAGCAAAGAAGGATGTGGT
>NZ_JNJM01000028.1:0-4975 GCF_000701645.1 Oribacterium sp. FC2011 | reverse complement strand
CGTTCCGGTCTATAGTTTTCCCTGATAATCTTAAAACCAAGCTTATTGTGATAAAAATCCAATGCGATATCTTTGTCGGAACAAATCACGGCTATGTGATGGATGTGGTTCAAGTTCATGTGCTGCTTCTCCCTTATCATATTTTAGATAATTATACCAAAGAGGAATGTACAGAAATAGCGAATTAAAAGACTTTTCTTTTGACTTTCCAGAATCAGAAATCATTGTAAATTCAACCAATCTGGTTATGCGAATTATTTTAAATATGGTTATTTCGTAATGATCAGATAAGCGCTACACTGACTCACAAGTGATTAAAAAGACTAATTAAAACGCAGGGGCTTTTAATGCAACAGCCCCTGCGTTATTTTATAAAAGTTTAAATCGATTTTTTTCAAATTCCAAAAGACCCTCGTCACGCATCTTGCAAAGTTCGTTCGACATTGCACTCCTGTCGACAGACAGATAATCGGCCAGCTGTTGCCGGTTAAAAGGGATCGTGAAGTAGGAGCTGTTTGCTTTCTTAGATTCTTCAGACAGATAAGATATCAGTTTATCACGTGTTGTACGCTTTGATATGAAGCCAAGCTTTTGAACAAGACTTCTGTTCTTTTCAGAGATGGCAAAGAACAGATTCTGAACGACCATTGTGTGAAAACGACATGCGGATGAGCAGGTGGTGATAATCCGTTTCACATCAAATAAGAAAACTGCACTGTCCTCCAATGCAACTACATCATTCATGAGTGTCCCGCTTTCAGGAGCAGCATATGCCTCACCAAATATTTCTCCGACACCGATATGTCCCAGAATACTTCGGTTTCCCCAGTAATCATCTCTTTGGATGTGGAGAGTTCCTTCAACAAGGACCAGAATGTCATTTAGACGTTCACCCTGCCTGAGAACATATTCACCTTTTTTGAATCTGTGTAGTCTTGCACCTAGACAGGAGAGCATGGCAGAAATCTCGTCATCGCCTATACCGGCAAATAACTTTGTCCTCTGTAACACAAGAATAAATTCTTTCATTAAATCCTCTTTCTGTTGTAAATACAACCGAATAGTTTGATATATCATACTAGAATCATTTTACGGAATCAAGAGAACGAGAGAGGAGTATATAAAATGATCCGAAAAATCATAAAGATAGATGAAGAAAAGTGCAATGGATGCGGAATATGTGCCAGTGCCTGTCATGAAGGTGCCATAGATATCGTAAATGGGAAGGCAAAACTGGTCAGAGAGAATTTTTGCGACGGTTTTGGTGACTGCCTGCCGGGATGCCCTACCGGAGCGATCACTTTCGAAGATCGTGAAGCACCGGCTTATGATGAGGCTGCGGTAAAAGCAGCACAGCAGAATGCTGTATTGACAGAAGATAGTGATGATATGTCAGTAAAAGATATTATGAAGATTGATGATGAGACAAAACGTAAGTCCGAAATGATGGCTCATTTGGCAGCCGGTGGGCAGCATCCTGCCGGTGGCTGTCCCGGGTCCCGTATGATGCAGTTCAAGAGGGAAGAGAAACCAACTGAACCTGAAATCACCAAGTCTGAATCCGGTCCTGTGTCACGTCTTAACCAATGGCCGTGTCAGATCAAGCTGTTACCGACACAGGCACCATTCTTTGAAGGTGCAAAGCTGCTGATCGCGGCTGATTGTACTGCCTATGCCTACGCCAATATGCATGAAGAATTCATGAAAGGCAAAATCACCATCATAGGCTGTCCTAAGCTTGATGATGTGGATTACACTGAAAAACTGACGGCTATCATCCGTGATAATGATATAAAGAGCGTAACTATCGTGAGGATGGAGGTGCCTTGCTGCGGCGGATTACAGAGGGCTACAGAGAATGCTCTCAGGGCAAGTGGCAAATTTATACCCTGGCAGGTTGTAACGATCAGCTGTGACGGACATATTTTGGGTTAAATTGAAGGGAGAATCAGATAATGAATACTCAGATGTTTTATTTGAGGATTTAGAAGCATCTCTCCTTATAAATTAAACCTACGTAAATAAAAGACCCTATCGGATCAAGCGATAGAGTCTTTTATTATGTGATCATTTTCATAAGTTGATCAGAATCTTAAAACTACATATCTACAGATTGTCCTCACCCCATTTTTTGAGGTCAAGAAGGATGGGGATGAGGCTCTTTGTCTTCTCGGTGAGATTGTACTCGACCCTGACAGGCATTTCATCGTATTGTTTTCGTTCGACAAGTCCGTCTGCCTCCAGCTCTTTCAAAGAGTTAGCGAGCATTGTGTTAGTGATTCCATGTATAGAACGACGTAAATCCCCATAACGCACGATATCATTCTTATCTATGACACAGAGGATCATGATCTTCCACTTTCCGCCAATCTTATCAATGATTCTTTTTAACCCACAATTCTGTCCTGCGATATCTTCGCATAATGGTTCATGGTTCTCTTTTTTTCTCATGGTATACTTTTCCTTACCAGGTAAATAATAACTGCGTACTTGATATAAAAACTATACTAAATATAATAAGGTTATCAGCTGAGAAATACAAGTAGTCACGTTAAGATATTTGGGAAAACTGTCGATGAAGAATTAGGGGCAGTTCCAAAGGATATTCTTGTCAGAAAGATAAAGGAAATATTGTAAGATAACAATGCAGAAAGAGGATATTGAAAATGAGAAAGGCTGTTAATGATATAGACAGATGCGTTGCCTGTGGGGTCTGCGCCCTGCAGTGCCCTAGAGAGGCCATTTCCATTCATAAAGGCTGTTATGCGCTTGTGGATATTGGTAAATGCGTAGGCTGTGGTTTATGTGAAAAGGCGTGTCCTGCAGGATCAATAAAAGTTTCGGAGGTAGAAAATGGCAGTAAATAAGAAAAAGCACTGGTATGAATACCTTTGGATCTGGTCAATTATCTATTTTGCACTTGGATTTTTCAACATTCTTTTCGCATGGCTTGGAATGATAGATTTTATTTTGCCGCTGATCTTTGCAGCTGTTGGCAGCAATAAATGGTTCTGCAACCATATGTGTGGAAGGGGACAGCTCTTCTGGGTATTGGGAAGAAATCTCAAATGTTCAAGAGGAAAGCCTGCACCTAAATGGATGTCTTCCAAATGGTTCAGGTATGGTTTTTTGATATTCTTCCTCACTATGTTCGGAACTATGGTATTTCAGACATATCTGGTGTTTTCCGGAGCGGGGACGCTAAGAAAAGCAATAAAACTATTCTGGACATTCAGAGTTCCGTGGCAATGGGCTTATAACGGAAGCATTTTTCCTGACTGGGTAGCTCAGTTCGGGTTTGGATTTTATAGTCTGATGCTTACATCTACCCTGATAGGACTTATAGTGATGGTCCTGTACAAAGAGAGAACCTGGTGTTCCTTCTGCCCTATGGGAACTATGACTCAGGGCATATGTAAGATAAAATCAAAGGAAAGGGTTTAATAAAATGACATTAAACGAGAGAGCAGAACTGGCTGCAGAATTAAAGAACTCAGGAGTATGTAACTGTGCGCAGGCAGTGACAAGGGTATTGTCTGACCAGACTACACTTACGGAAGTGCAGCTAATGCAGTTATCCTCCGGATTTGCTGCAGGGATGGGAAATATGGAAGCTACATGCGGTGCCATGATCGGTGCAGCCATGATAGCAGGACTTAAAACAGAAGGTAAAGGCGCTGTAATGGCAACAAGGAAGATACAGGAAGAGTTCCAAAACAGGTGCGGAGCCTTGAGATGCAAGGACCTTAAAGCTGTAACAGACGGAAGGCCGTTATGTCCCTGTGATGACTGTGTCAGAAATGCAGTCATGGTTTATGGCGAGGTTATGGGACTATAACCACATGCTTCTATAAGTCTTTGTCCTTCCGGAGACAGAAGCCAGTCTACCAGTTTTCTGACATTAGGATTAGGGTTATCTTTTTTGCAGACAACATAAAAACTTGAAGTAAGAGGATAAAGACCGTTTCTTATGTTCTGTGCATTTGGATAAACGCCATTTACGGCAAGCATCCTGACATTATCATTTGCTACCATTCCTGAAAGATAATACCGGAATGAATAACCGATGGAGGCACCGAAAACGGCAAATATACTGCGACGCTTGATCATATCATTTTCCATGAATTTCTCCATCATGGTCTGGCTTCCGGAGTTTTTAACTCTGAGAAGAGGATTGATGCTTCTGTCAGGACCACCTACTTCTTTCCAGTTTGTTATATTACCCCTGTAGATCGATCTTATCTCATCTGTGGTAAGACTTTCTACAGGATTATTCTTGTTAACAAAAAATACAAATGCTTCCAGACCAACCGGTACAAGTTCAATTTCTATTCCTTTTTCTTTCGCTGTCTTCATCTGATTTTCAGATGGGTGTGCCGTGAAAAAGAGATCAACAGACCCTTCTAAAAGAGCATCATATCCGCGGATAGTGTTTTGGTATTGCATGACACTGTCTTTTGCAAAATTCTCGCCGTACTTGTTATCGTCTGAAAAAGAGCCGCCTTCATAGGTAACAGATCCTTCAGGATAAACTGAATCTATGACTGAAGCGTACACAGGAACCAGTGCAGCTGCACCATCAAGAACAGGGAGATCATCCTCGCTGGAAAAATGCATGGAGGAACCTGTTTTTGCAAGGTTAGATGTTTCTTCAAAAGGAAGATATCTTGCCACATCAACCATTTTTGTCTGAGATACACCACTGTAGTTATTCCCTAGACGAGAGGTGAGGGTGACATATAAAAAGACATTAACAAATACAAAGAAGCTGATGACGGCTGTGATGATAACAGTTTTTCTCATGGCCAAAGCTCCTTTGAAATGAAATATATAATTGAAGAATGTTCGTAAGCATAATAAATATAGTATGCGTGAAGGGCTGTAATAATGACTCCGGCAACAACTATACACAGTATGATTTTTATAAAAGCTTTATCACTCATATTTGCGGATTTTTGAGAAATCAATGTTGGAA
>NZ_JNJM01000027.1:0-34794 GCF_000701645.1 Oribacterium sp. FC2011 | reverse complement strand
TTTAAAAAATAATTCATTTGATGATCATTATTGGCAGGTTCAAAGTAACAGTCCTAGTATAAATGCATGGAGTGGTGTGGCTTTTGAACGTGTTTGCCTGGAACATGTACCTCAGATCAAGGCTGCATTAGGAATTTCAGGAGTGCATGCGGAAGTAAATGCATGGAAATGTGATGCTGATAAGAAGAAGGGATTACAAGGATCTCAGATAGATTTGCTTATCGTGAGAGATGATCAAATCACCAATGTATGTGAAGCAAAGTACTCAAAAGCAGACTATCGAGTTGATGCTGCATTTGATAAAGACATGCGGCGTAAGATATCTGATTATATGGTTGAAAGTAAGACTAAACATGCTATTCATGCGACTTTGATCACCAATTACGGCATTGTAGAAAACGAGTATTCAAGCGAATTGCAATCAGTCATCACTGGAGAAGAATTGTTCAAATAATATTTGAAGCATAGTGGCTAACTCTCGTGACTAAGTCATGAGAGTTAGCCACTTTTATTATGAGAAAAATATTTCTCAAAATGTTTGAGAAAAATACAAATCAGAGAAAAAATATTCCCATAATTAATATGAAAGAAATTTAAAGAGGCGATGAATGATAATCAAGAAAAATCTAGAACCTTTATTTTACCTTAAAGAACAGGTAGAAAACGGAACACATGACAACAATGTGATGGAAGTCGAGTTCTCCGATAACAAAAGGAATATTCTCCATATTTTCGACGGGGATGACACTGGATACACACCGATGATTACGCTGTCAGTTGAATCTCAGCAGAAGATAAATGGCCGATGGCGAAAGATCGGGCAGAAAGATATCCTCACATGCCACTACGAATTCTTTTTAAAGAATTGTGGGGAAGGAATGTATCAAAAAATAATCCGAACTCTCACAGAGGAGCCTTAAAGAAAGATTATACCAAGAATCCTCAATCATAATTGCTTTGTAAAAGCCAAGTAATAAGGAGAAAAAGAAATGAAGATTCCCGTAAACATCATGGCACCCATCAGTATCATCAGGGCTCCGCCGATCTTTACTGTGTATTTCAAAACATTTCTATGATTCCTGAAAAACTCCAGCAACTGAGTTGTGAACATTCCTACTGGCACGAGGAAACGATTTTGCTGTCACATAGTACATGCCCGTTTGCGGAAACATATCAACTACCCTCTGTCCGTTCGTCCGATCGGCTTCAGAAACATATCTACGGTTTTTCTGTTCGTCCGATGCCCTTCAGGAACATATCAACGGTTTTTTGGCCATTTTTAGCAGATAGGCGTTTGTAGGAACATATCATGTTCTTTTATATTTGCACTATTGAGCAGCAAAAGTAAGACAGCAAAGAGCCTTCTTTAACACGAAAGGTAAATAACTGAATAAAGGCGATAACATTTTTCTCAAAAAAAGAGGCGTCTCGCCAGATGGTTTGACACCTCCATAAATATTAGACTTCTGTATTTATCCTTCGATCTGAATCAGTTTCTTTTCCGGTACCTCCGGTGCTTTTTCTTTCGGAAGTTCCAGATGCAGGACGCCATGTTCGAACTTCGCATGTACATCTTCCTCTTTTATTCCCTCTCCAATATAAAAGCTTCTGCTCATCGAACCGGAATACCGCTCCTTGAGGATTGCTTTACCGTTATTTGTCTGATCGTGCTCTTTGGAAGCACCAACCGTCAGATAACCATTATTCAGTTCCAATTTGATTTCTTCTTTTTTGAATCCAGGCAGATCAATATCTACTTCATAATGATCGTCATGCTCATGGACATCTGTCTTCATCAGCCTGTCCGCATGCCTGCCGTAAAGCCTTCTTTCTGCCCTATCCAGATCCCTGAATTCAGGCCACTGTGGAAAATCAGCATCGAACCAATCATCAAACAGGTTTTCTCCAAAAATACTCGGTACTAACATAATGATACCTCCTTTACTCAATAACATTTTATGTTTCTGAGCAAGGGAAGGAGGGTTTGGATCAGCTCTGATCTTCTCTGTTCCTTTGTTCTGATTATGTTATATCACTATTATTAGCACTCGTCAATAGAGAGTGCTAATAATATCTGTGAACATTTTGTGTTTTCTGCTTTATCACATTTCGCAATACATCTTTACGCAAAACAGGAACTCTTTACTTCCGGATCCCGGGATCGGCATCACTACAATCTCTTCCGGTTTATAGTACCCATCCTTATGCAAGACATGGAATATCGAGGAAATGTATCCGTGCTCGCTTTCTCTGACTCGTTCCACTATAGTACTGAAGTCCGCAAAAGTGGTAAATTTTTCTTTCTCGTCAGGATGCATTCTTTTCTTTGCAATAATGTCAAGTTTATTAGCGGATTGTCGCATTTGTGCGTATAATATTAAAGACGTCTATAGTCTTCTGCTAATAATTAATAAAAAATATATGAGTAAAATATTTGTAATACCCGATATACACCTAAAACCCTGGATGTTTGAAAAAGCATCGGAAATCTTATCTAAAAATCAATATGATGCCATTGTTCTTTTGGGAGACCTTGTAGATGATTGGGGAAAGGGACAGAACATTGCCCTTTATAAGGAAACCTTTGATGTCGCAATTGACTTTGTAAAAGAGCACCCGGAAACATATTGGTGCTACGGTAATCATGACGTCAGCTATCTATGGTATGCCATGGAAACAGGATTCTCATTTCTAGCAAGAGACACTGTGGTAGATGGGATAGAGAACCTAAGAAAAGTGATGAAACCTGGTCATGTAGAATATATCCATAGGTTTGACAAAACACTATTTTGTCACGGAGGACTCACGGAGAGTTTCGTGATCCAGCATTTCGGATATGGAGAACAGGATATGGATTCCATGATATCCAAAATTAACTCCTTGCGAAAAGAAGATCTATGGAAAGATAACAGTCCCTTATGGGCAAGACCACAGGGTGGTGCCATGAGATTATATGATAAGGATTATCTTCAGGTGGTCGGACACACTCCGGTAATTTCGGCTATTCAGGAAGGTAATCTCCTTAGTCTCGATAACTTTTCAACTTATAGAGACGGGAATCCGTACGGTGACCAAAGGTTTGTTTTCGTCGATACTCTTGAGAAGACATGGCAGTTTGCCTAAGGATCATATATATATATATATATGCAAGTTAGATTTGAAAGTATAAAAAACAGTTTATAGGAGGATTAGAAATGGCTTTTCTTGTAGGAATTATAGTTTTTGGATTTATTATATGGGCAATTGTATCCATGAAACGCGATGAGGATATAAGCAAGAATGGAATTGAAACCGAGGCGGTTGTATCGCGTGTAGAAGAACACTCCAGTATCAACGAAGATAAGGAGAGTGATAACTACAAAGAAAAAGAATACACCTATACCTATTACGTCAAGTATCAGAATCAAAAGGGTGAAACTGTAGAAGCAAAGCTTGGTCCCCAGCCTCATGCACTTCAGCAGGGAAATAAGATACGAATCAAGTATTCTACGAAAAATCCGACCTATGTGCTCAGTGCCGGAGAATAATCAAAATCCCAAAATATGTAGAATTCTACAATTAATTAGATTGTCAAAGGTCGTGGGCGGTGGCTAATTATTACAGACTAATGGAGGCTTTAAAATGAAGACAGTATTATGCTACGGAGATTCAAATACCTATGGATTTGACCCTCGCAGTGGGCTAAGATATCCTTCCGATATCCGATGGACAGGGCGATTACAGCAATTACTCGGACAAGAATACAAGGTGATAGAAGAGGGCTGTAACGGAAGAACAACTGCTTTCGATGATCCAACAGAGCCTTGGAAAAACGGGCTTCCATATCTGAGGCCCTGCCTTAATACACATAAGCCGATAGACATAGTTATACTTATGCTCGGGACTAATGATCTTAAAAATTGTTTCAATGTATCAGTTAAAGAGATAGCAGAGGGTGCCGGAAAGCTTGTTGATATCATCAGGGAGTTTACCGCTGATAAACAGGGTTTTATCTCAAAAATCATTTTGGTATCTCCACCGGAAATAGGCGAAGGGATAAAATCATCTCCATTCAGCGAAAAGTACGATGAAGATGCTATAGAAAGCTCCCGAAGCTTCCCCAAGTACTATAAAAAGATAGCCGAAGACAAGGATTGTATTTTCCTGAAAGCTTCAGACTACGCAGAACCCTCAAGGGAAGATTCTTTACATTTGGCTCCGGAGGGGCATGAGGCATTAGCTGAAGCACTATATAAGACTATCATTTCTAACAATTGTTAAAGGCTCCGTAATAGGTCTACTTGAAAATTGTTTTAAAGAAGTCCTTGACTTTCGAACCGGTACACTCTGTGTCCCTTTAATCTGCACCTAAGTACTATTTTTAACCATTTTGGCGCGTTTTTGTGCCTGAAAAGCCCAAAAATCCTTCACCTAAAACAGAATTCTGGTTTAGGTGAAGGATTTTTAGTTCCAATGATAGATCGGTTTTTTTCTAATACCGCAAACATTCGTTCTATATTTATGTGCATTTTTTTCAACCTGCCATGATGTAGACTTTAATCATTGAAAGAGTAATCACACATTACTCAGCGTCGTTTACACAATTTGCCAACTGGCAGGAAAGGATTCCTATGAAAACCGAAAGAGTCTTAAGCATGGATGCTGACAGCAGGATTTACCACAAGCCGAATTGTCACTATGTAAAAATGATGTCCCCAAAGAACCGTATGTCTTTAGCCAAGGAAGATGCTCAGATAAGAAGATACCGCATCTGTAAATGTTGTAATTCAATGTCATACCATTACAGAACAGAGCAAAACACCATCGAGTACTATAGAAAAAACAAAAAGATGGATTTCAAGTTCATAGATGGTGTTTTGTATGTAAAAACAGAGATTGGCTGCTGGAAACTTGTATATTCAAAAAGATTTGAGGATATAGTGCTTTACCATAGAAATACCGTTTCAGCGCCTGTGGATTTTAATCATCCGGAGAACGAACCCTATCACAGGCAAGTCGATGCACAATCTAGCCATACTATCAGTGGTTATCTCAACTACATATATGAGCATGACAGGTATAAAGCTGCCATGGAGCGTGGCGAGAAGAATTTCAGGTTCTCAAGTAAGAAATATGCCCGTCATGAAGCAAAAGCTCAGAGAAAGCGCCAGCATAGAAGAGTAGAACAACTTTTCATGTTACTTGAAAAAGGAGATTCCAATCTCCTCAAATTATCAATCTGCTAACAATACAAGGAACGAAAGGATGAATATCATGGATATATTTAGAACGATAGTTACAACAACTGCTACGGTTGTCACATGGGAAATACTCAAGAGAAGAGATGAGAAAAATAAAGAAGCAAGTGAATACAGAAATATTAAGATCAAAAGAGATCTAATGGATGAATTCTCTGCGTCATGCGATAGGGCAGGCGTTGATATGAATTCACAGCTTAAGAAGCTGATAACGGATTTCAATAAAGAAGTACAGAACGAGGAAAGCTGATAGATAAATGACCGAATAGACATTAAAAACGACCGAATAGGCAGAAATCATTGTAAACATTGCCTTGCCATAGTAAAGTCAAATCATCAACAAGCGGAATAAAAGAATCAACGGAAGATTCTTAAGAGCGATAAAAAACGAGTTCTATGAAGGAGGAAATCAAAATGTCAGATAACAAGAACATCGAACTTAGTGATGAGATGATGGCAACTGTAACAGGCGGAAATAGTGACATATCCGGTCCAAAGTATGAGATAGGCGACCAGGTAAACATTAAATTTGCAAATGATGAAGGTGTTGTTACAGTCGTAACAGGACATGTTACCGACAGAAAAGATACTCCCGGCGGATGGAAATATCTTATCAGATACGAAGTAAACGGAACCACGTACGATCATTGGTATCCCGAAATAGCACTTTGATGTTGGAATAGGAAACAACATTAGGAGAAAAGAAATGTCTTTTACAGAAGCAATCAGGTCAGTTCTCACAAATTATAAAGATTTCAATGGAAGAGCCAGAAGAAGCGAATTCTGGTGGTACTATCTTTTTGAGTGTATCATAAACTTTAGTCTAAGCGGTCTCAGTCATGCAACGGGCATAAAAGCCTTCGTCTGGGGAATCTATGTTTTTAATGTAGTTTTATTTATTCCGGGTCTGGCACTGCTTTTCCGCAGAATGCATGACACAGGAAAGAGCGCGTGGCTCCTGCTTCCTTGTATTATTCCTGTCGCAGGTCAGATATTCATGATGTTATGGTTTCTTAAAGACTCCCAACCGGGGGAGAATAAGTGGGGGCCTAACCCGAAAGGTCTTATATAAATTAACGTATCAATATATCAGGAAAAGAAGGTACTCTATAGTAGGAAGTCTACATTTTTGTAGGCTTCCTATTGTTTTATGCTCATATTATTTTAGTTATCAGGTGCTACTATTCGATTTAAAATGTACCCAAAAATGTACATTGCTTTTGATAGTATAAGTCTCAAAAGAAATCTTAAAAGGATGTTATCAATCACAAAGAAAAGCTTCCTGAACCGAATTATATGGTGTTTGGAGCATATAAACGCAAAATAACGTATCTTTTCAACAATACAAAAAATTGTCGCAGATATTAAGTACATTATGGAGGATGTTTATTAAGGGGGAAGTGACATGCTGCAAAGAATAAATGAACAGATTGTTACGGATACGGAACAGTCTGTGCTAACCACGGAAAATTTCTTTGGAATAAAAACGGGCTTTAAAAACTTAGACCATTTCACAGGAGGATTTGCAAACGGACAGCTGATAATAATGGGAGCAAGACCTTCTATGGGAAAAACGACATTTGCCTGTTCTCTTATTAATAATGTTTGCGTAAAGGATGGAAAGAGCTGTGTTTTCTATACATCTGAGATGTCTGCAAACCAGATATTATATCGACTTATCAGAATGCATGGAAATGTAAAATACTATGAAAAAGACGGGGAAGAATATATTGAAAAAATCAAGGATGCTTCTGATAAAGTAGAAAAAGCCCGTTTATGGCTTGATGATACATGTGTCGGTAAACCTTTCGAATTCATCTTAAAATGCAGAGAGATTGGAAAAACAGAAAGAGTCGACCTCATTATTATTGATTATTTGCAATTATTTGAAAACTCTACAAGTCATTTAGATGATGAGCTTCGAAGCTTAAAGAAACTGGCAGAAGAACTTAATTGCCCGGTATTAGTTTTATCACTACTTAAAAGGTCAGTTGAAAAGCGAAAAGATCGTATTCCTCAGATTTCGGATCTTCCATTACATAAGATTATTAAAGCAACTGCTGATAGAATACTGTTTTTATATAGAAGCTCATACTATGACTTGAGAGCAGATAAGAATCTAGCAACTATTTTTGTTGCCAGACATAGAATGCATAGAAGAATTAAAACTTCAATTTATTTTGATCCAGATATCCCCATGTTTCAAACAGATTTATCTTTTATAAGCAGCAAAAAAGGGTATACATCTGAATGAAAGATCAGAACTTCATTGTCATACAAAAACTAGTAACTTGACTGATTTTGCAGATGTCAGAGAATTCCTTGGAACGGCGAAAAATATAGGAATATCTTAATTGGAGGCCATGAATGGGCAGAGAAAGGTACGAATTAAAGGGGTATACACAATATAGCGTGGGTCTTGGTGAGCCTTGGTATTATAAATATGATCTTTTTGAAAAGGGATTGCTGGGACTTGCTATTACAGATGTAAATACCGCTACAGGATGGATTGATGAAGCAAATTTCACTGATGAAAGTTTCAGATTCTTTTATGGAGTGGACGTTCAACTTCAAAATCAATTTGATTATGGCCTGAGCTATAAAAATAATGAAGATGGATATGCCGCAAGAGTAACATTACTTGTAAAAAACAGAATTGGTAAAAGAAATCTTATGGATTTATTGTTTGAAGCATCATCCGTTGGAAAAGAGATCTCTGCTTATCCTATAATTGAAACTTCTGCGCTCAAAAAATACAGGGAGGGGATCCTGATCGGATATTCCTGTGATAATAATATTCTCACAGAAGAAGAACCTGATGTTGAAAAAGAGCTTAAAGAATCTCCTCTGACGAGAATGATTGATTTGGTGGATTATGTTGAAATTGCTCCATCAGACTATAATCCACTTTTTCCGTATGTGGACCTACGTAAAAGGAAATATGTACAGGCTTACACTAAAAGGCTGGTTGAATATGCTGAGAATCACAATAAGCTCGTTATAGCTGTTTCGGGATTTCATTATCTGGATGAAGACAATAATCTAACCTGGCGAGTACTTCAATGCGATGGGGATGTATCAGCAACGGAAGGTCATCATATTTCTGAATATGGTATGGTGGCACATTTACGAACTACAGATGAACTTCTGGAAGAATTTCAGTATCTTGGGTTTGATGAAGCAGAAAAAATTGTTATAGACAATACCATAAGCATAGCCGAAATGATCGATATCTTTGATCCTACATTCGTCCCAGATTGTCATATACGATGGAATGATGCAGAAGAACTGCTCCGTTCACACATCAACGACGGAATTCATAAAAAGTATGATAGTACAATGACAGAAGTAGCGAGAAAGCGTGTTGAAAAAGAACTTACTTGGATATTTGAAAACGGATATACCGAATTACTGCTGATGTTTGCTGAGACTGTTGATAAACACAGCAACAGGGAATGGGACCATTCGGCTTGTGAAGATCTAGAAAACAGCGTGGTTGCGTTTATTCTAGGTATTTCATCTATTGATCCTATCAAAAATGGCTTACCTTTTGAGTTTCTCGTGAAGGCTGCTAACAATGAATATTTTGCCTTGGGAATATCTGTTCCTCAGTCTCAAAGAGAAACAATTATTTCTTCGCTAGGAAAAATGAGGGGTGTTTGTAGTACGATCAATGCCACAAAACCAATGTATTACTATGATGAAGAAGTACATGAAATGGTATATGAATATGAGCGTATATCAGGAAAACGATTATTTTGGGAAGAAAAAAGCCATATAGAAACGGCTCTCACAGGTATGGAGGAATCTTCGAGATACAACGATATTCCATATTATCTTCTGCCGGAGAGTGAAGAAAATATTATTGACAGAAGGTGGAACGGTAACAGTCTGGTCTCTGACTTCCTTGGGAATTCTTTAATACAGAAGGAATTCACATCTTTCATTCTGGATTCAAACGAAGTGATTGATGTATTACTGAATCTTGAACAGTTGACTGGAAAGTCAGTATCTTCAATAGAATTCAGTGATTCATCACCTATGACGGCCTTTGAAAGCGATAGTATTTCATACGCTCCCAGATGGACTGCCGGGATATATTGGGAAAAGTACAATGAACCGATACTTAGATTTGGTATTCATTCCTTTAAAGATATGGTTTTCATAGAAGGTCTTTGCAGAGGAAAGGGAACCTGGGACAGGATTCAAAGTGATATGCTCGACAGGTGCGAAATGGAGCGAAATGATCTCATTACTAATCGTGAGGATGTATATGAACTGCTTGTTTCAAGAGGGATGGATGCAACAGGTTCGTTTCGCATTACATGTAAAATATGCAATGGTTCCGGTATTGATGAAGAAGATACTGGTCTTATGAAATCTTATAATATTACCGAAAAAGAACTATATATCCTAAAGCATATTATCTATATGCCAGGACGTGCGGAATGCATTCGTATGGCACGGATACGATTCTGGCTGGCATATTATAAGGTTAATTATCCAAGTCAGTTTTATAAGGCATATCTTGATTGCATCGCCGATAGTAGGGAATGGGATGTGATAAAGGCGGGCCCTGAAGTGTTGAAAAGTGTTTTGTCACTCATTGGTGATTATGACAAACCAAGTTCATATGATCAGCCTTCTTTTTCGAATTTGGAAATATATACTCGTGCGCTTACTCTCGCTGATGAAATGTTTCGAAGGGATATAAGGGTATAATGGATATTATATTTGCAGGAAGAAATTGAGGAAAGATATTATGAAACAAAATGATAATGTTAACAATGAAGCAGCCCTATCTTATACACATGAAGAGATTGAAGAAATGGTTTGTGATCTTAGAGCCATATTAAATGAGGCATTTGGAATCGTTCAGGACTTAATAGAGAATGGTGAGAACGAAATAAGTAAGGAACGGCTCTCAGAATTGTCTAATAAAGTAGAAGCGGCTTTGGATTGTTCTACGGAAGTTCTGGATAGTTTTGGTACGTAATAAGGCAATGAGGTAAATTATGCAAACATGGAGATTACAAACAAATACTGATGGTGGCGATGTAGCAAAATTCTGCTTAGATAAACATGTTATTGCCATGGGATGGCAACTTGATGATCATGATAGAGAGATTTTGCTAAAAAATCCCTCTTTTGAAAACTATTGCAATCTGGCGGATAAGCATTATGAAGGTTATAACAGTATAAAGCGAATGGTTCAGCAGACTGCACCAAATGATATTGTATGGATGAAATATGATGGACAGTATTATTATGCCAGAATAACAAAAGATAGTGAGTGGAAATTCGATTTTTCATCAGAAGCGATTGCGCTTGACGCTACTAATCAGCTTACAAATATCAAGTGGAATTTAGTGGATAAGTCTGGAGATGAGTCATCTGTACCAGGATGTCTTTCCACGGGATTCATTAGAGGAAGTACGTTTCAAAGAATTAACAAATCTGGAATAAATGAATATAGTCAGATGCTTTACAACATGAATGCTGCAGGTGAAGAAGGATTTAGATATGATAAACCTGCAATTTCATTAAATGAAAAGGATTTTTGGAACCTACTACAGCCTGATGATGCAGAAGACTTATTATGTATGTGGTTATACAGAGAGAAAGGGTATATTGTGATCCCTTCTACTAACAAGAAGGGTACAGAATTATATGAATGTGTTTTAATAGATCCAAAATCTGAAGATCATAAGCATATCTACATTCAGGTAAAAAAGGGGGATGTGACGATTGATGCGTCAAAATATGATAAATTGAACGGTGAAGTATATTTTCTCACAACTGGGGGAGAAGTAATAAACGCGAATAAATCAAATTATTATGTAGTCCCTTCGAAGAAGATATATGACTTTGCAATTGATCCCCAAAATAGAGCACTCATACCTGAGGGTATTGCATATTGGATAAAATTTATGACAAAGTCTGAGAATGAAAACATGGACAAGGCATCTGTAAAGGGCATAATGATAGATACTAACCTGTCGTTTTCAGATAAGAATGAAATAGAAATGCTAAGTCAAAGCAGAGTATGCGCTTATGGTGATGCAGATCGTTATATACGGAGCTTTCATAAAGGAGATTATGCTTTGTATTATTCTAAAGGAAAGGGCGTTGTTGCGATTGGTGAAGTAATTTCAGAAGAACCGAGGGAAGTTGAAACTGAGAAGGGTTTGTACCATGAAGTTAAAATGATTGTTCCAAAAGATATGGATTTTTCAAAGGTACATGATAAGTTTATTTCAGCAAAAGAGATAAAGGATCTTTTAAATAGAGGATTTTATTTCGCATCGACGATTAAAACCCCATTTTTATGTAAGGAACAGGTAGAAAAGTTAAAGGATGCGTTGATAAGCAAATATGAAGCATAGGCAGTTCAATTCATGATGATTTAGAATAATTATCTGAAAAGCAAGAAAGTATTTGGATATGATTTTAAAAGAGGATGGTTCGTTGTATGTACGCTACCGGTAACAAGAAAATGCTTAACATGCTCATATTGGAAATCCTTCGTAATTACACGGATGAAGAGCATGCATTGACACAGCAGGAAATTATAAAGCTTTTAAAACTGAATTACGGAATGGATTGTGACCGACGTGCTGTCAAAAATAATGTTCTATCATTGAAAGAACTTGGCGATGATTGCGGATTTGAAATATCTATGGAAAAAGGATATAGACTGCTTTCAAGGGAATTTGACGATGCTGAGCTTAGAATCCTGATAGATAGTGTTCTTTTTTCAAAGTCTATTTCTTCACGTCAGGCTAAGGATTTGATCAAGAAGATCCGTAGCCTTGCGAGCAAATATTTTAATGCAAAGGTATCACATGTTTGTAACCTTCCTGATCTAAACCGGACATTGAACAAACAAGCACTGTATTCTGTTGATACAATTAACGATGCTATCTCTGATAAAAAGAAAATTAGTTTTATTTACAACTATATCGGGACTGATTTTAAACTACATCCAAGAAGGGAAGATCCCTATGTCGTTAACCCTTACCAGATTGTTGCAAATAACGGTAAGTTTTATCTCATTAGCAATTACGATAAATACGATAATATTGCCCATTTCCGTATTGATAGAATGACAGACGTTCATGAACTGGATGAAAAAGCTAAACCTATCAAAGATGTGCCGGAGTTTGACGGAAGATTAAATCTGCCAAAACACATGGCAGAACATTTCTACATGTTTAGCGGAAAGAGTGTGTCTGCAAAGATAAAGACGACCGAAGATATGATGTCCGAACTTGTAGATTGGTTTGGTACTGATTTTAAGATCCTAGAAAAAAACGCTGACTCAATCTGCATTAGAGTGACCTGTAATCAGGATGCGCTTAGATATTGGGCACTTCAATATGGACCGTATGTCGAGATTATTGAACCGGAATCTTTAAGAAACAGAATTATTGATGATATTAACAATATGAAAGCAAAGTATTCTTTGTCTTAATTACACTAATGAATTCGGAAGATAACCAATGCAGAAAATTCAAATAATTTCATCCATACTAGAATAACATGGATAAGAGATCAAGATGTCAAATGACGATATAGATTGTTTTGATATATTTGATATGAGCTGGAGGATAGCGAATGAGTAACTATTATGTTTTTCGAATAACTTATGATGACAACTATAAACTTATCAGAGATGAATTGATAAAAAACCACCATCTAAGACAAGGATGGGGTACATATGATATGGCTGTTGATTCCGGATTCGATACATTTAAAGCCGGATGGCAAAAGCATTGGGAGAAAGATCTTCCTGATGAAACCATGCTTTCACGATTCAATAATTTATCAATCATGCTTGAAATCGAACCAGGGGACTACATTATTGTACCAAAGGTCAGCGTGGAAGACGATTATGTGAGCAGGAGCTTCCTCATATCAAAATGCAGAGAAAAATATCGCTTTGAAGTTCTTCCTGAAAAGAAGGATTTTGGCCATATTATAGAAGTTGAAGATGTTTTTAGCTGTAGCTATGATATGAATTTGCATTCTCAGAATATCAAGAGCAAGTTTATAGCATATCAATCCCCGTTGAACCGTGTAAGAAACGAGTCCTTCAAGGAATCTGTCGCTGAGTTGGTGCACTTGCATACAGAACAGCCTAATGAATTTGAAAAAGAAAAAACAGATTTGATTTCTATGATCAGTAGAGCCACTTCTTCACCCAGAAACGAATATCTGGAACAGATTAAGAGTGCTCTTCAAAAGATTGACAATCATAAGTTTGAGGATATTATTGGGGAACTGTTTGAAAAGAATGGTTACACCCTGACTGATAATAACTGGTACGATAAGGAAGGTGGCGATGTTGATCTTGTCTTTGAGTGTTTTAACAAGAATACCCTAATGTACAATATTTTCGAGATTTGCGATGTGAAAATGCCACATATTTATGTTCAGGCTAAAAAGAAGTCCGGTAAAGACTATGGCGATATAGTTGGCGTGGATCAGCTTGTTAAAATGGAAGATAGTATTCCAGAAAAAAATGCGATTTTGATGGTTATCAATTTGACAGACGAGTTTTCTGACGAAGCAAAAGAAAAGGCAGATGATAACGGAATTATTCTTATTAACGGACTAACGTTTGCCTCTCTTCTTGTAAGATATGGAATTGAGGTCGATATACTATGAGGTAAGCTGCGATGAGCGATTTTTCCGAAATTCACAAAAAATGGCTGAATATGTGGCACCATAAAGAAGAATATGCATTTGGAGAAACAGATGTTGATCTCGATTCATTCAAAGAGCTTGTCAAAGATACCTACTATCTCTTTAAAGAAATGCATGGTCATATTGAAGAAAATGATTATTCGGATATTACACCCGCCGAGATGAGGGATTATTTGGACATTTTATCCTGTATATCAATGTACAGCGCTTCCTGCTGTACTGATGAATCCAAAGATCATGCTTTTGCTATCACGAGATTGTTGTCCTTTGATCTGGCAGATTTGGGGGCAAATTATAGTCTATATGCCAATGACGAGGATGAACCTTTGGTTGAAGGAATTATCTCATCTATGGAAGCATACAATTATGGTCTTGAAAAAGTGATTCACTATGATGTCAATAAAGGTGACCTATCTGACTATATGGAGTTTGCTTCAGTAGTAAGATGCTGAAGTACAGTATAAAAATCATATCTATAGGTAATCATATGACTTATGAAGAAATTGAAGCTTATAAAAAAGCCGTAATCGAAAACGAGAAAAAAGAAGCTCTAAAATTCGTACTTGTACTTATTGTAGGATGCGTTTTGTTGTTTGTTTTTCCTCCGTTAGGAATAATTCTTATGGTAATCGCATTTATCATGGATATCATCTTATGTGTTAAATGTATAAGAACACGCAGAAATAATCCGGAAATATGGAAAAAAACAAATGTTAAATATTCCGGAAGCAGTACAAATACAGTTACGGCATCACAACAACAGGTTCATACACAAGAAACAAACGATAGAAGAGGGATGAATATCGCCCAAAAAACTGTTGCTTCATATGCTCTAGGTAAAGCTGCAACTACTATGATGAATGCTGGCAAACAGAATGTAAGGTTCGGAAATCCAAATGCAGATCGATATGCTAACGCCCGGCAAGATGCTATGAATCATAGGAATCTTAGCAGTACCCGAAAAAATGGCAGGGAAACAGTAAGGTTTAAAAATGGCGGAAATGGATATATTGAAACCGAATCAAATGGTGCTCAGTATCTGGTAGATTATGGGAATCGTAGGATTGGTTCATATGATCCAATAAGGAATGAGACTTATGATAAAAATGGAAAAAGAGTGGGAAGGGGGAATTTGCTTAGAAAACTTCTATAAAAGTCGAAAAATTTTATTTAAGCACTGATAAATCATCTAGTGAACAATCGAAAATCATTGTCGATATAATGGCCAAGGAATGAATATTTTAGGAGGAAACCATCAATGAAAAACATTATAAAATCATGTTTGATAACTATCTTTTTCACATTATTGTGCACGATAACAGCTTTCGCACGGCTAGATGACAAGGTTTCAACAAGCGACTCTACCATATATCCAGGGACATACTATCAAAAAAGTGAGACATGTGTTTTTGAAGGAGATATATGGTCGGGTGTACCTTCACAAATAACTACTTACGGTGAAGATAATACGAATTACATCATCATTTCTGAGTACGGTTCAATGCTTCTTTTCTATTGGGATACAGGATCCGGAAAAATGTCTGGAACACTTACCAAAAACGCTGATGGAACTTACAACGTACTGAATGATTCTCATGCGGAAGGAAACGATTTTCTAGGTTCAATAATTGAATCAATAACGCCAGTGTCAGACTCTGAAATAGTTATTTATAACATTACAGAAGGTGATCAAGGTACAGATAATTACTTTAACATGGTAAAAGTAGGTTAGTTATATGATAATAAAAGCTCATTTCCGGGTTTAATTGGTCCCTGAAATGAGCTTTTTCATTTAACTCATATGATTAGATATAGAATTCATATTACGGGAATTTCAATGATTGCACCCTTTTTTAATGAAAACGCTCCACATATCAATGAGCTAAGAAACATGCATCTATGCTTCAGGTGAATAGTCTTCACTTAGAATCTTGTTGTTATCCGGAATCGTTATCGTAACCTTGGTTCCACCTTCGTCACGAGTAGTGATTTCCATCTTCCCTTCGCACATAAGTTCCAGTCGCTGTCGTATGTTTGTCAGGGTCATATACGGTTTTGAATCCTCTGTCATTTCAAAACCCAGACCATTGTCCTCCACAATAATCACGCTATCAGAGTCCGCATGATATGTCCGGATCTTAACATGAAGCGGACCGGCATACGGATTCATGCCGTGCTTTACGGCATTTTCCACTATGGGCTGCAGAGTCAGTGGCGGTATGCGAAAAAAGGTATGGGACGTATCGTATTCTACCAAGAGACTTTTTGAATGTTGGGCCAGCTCAACAGCGAGATAAGCGCGGGTGTGATCCAGTTCCGAAGTGAACGGGATAGGAGAGTTGCTTTCCAGAGCAGCAAAGTTTTTACGGAGATAGGTGGTGAAATCCATGACTACCTGAGGGGCTCTCTCCGGATCACGCTTGCAGAGGCAATAGATGCTCGTCAAGGTGTTGTAGATAAAGTGGGGCCTCATTTGAAGCATCATGATGCTGGCGCGCTGATTTGCGATCTCCAACTGCTGATTGATGTTCTCTAATTGCTGATTTGCAATCTCACGCTGGTGCCGCATATCCTGCTCAATCTGATCAGACAGGATGATACTGTACATAGACAGGGCGAAGATAGTATAGCAGATGTCAAGGAGCAGGAATACATTAACGAACATCTGCATGAGCATCGCAAATGCCATCGGAAAAAGAGTAAAAAGGAAACTCAGATAGACCTTGCGGGAAAACAGCTTTCGACGCCTGATCGTACCCACGAGATTAATCAGTATGATCCCGTTGACGGGCAACAGCATTAGCGGATACAAGGACCCGCGGTGATCCAGCTTATCCGGTGTGAAATAAATAAACGCATCAGTAAATAGTCCGATTGTAGTCACAATAAAATAGACTATAAACAAGGCAAGCACGGTTTTAACCAGCCTGCTTTCACGCACGTTTTCTTTACAACAGTGTAACAGCAAAACCGTCAGCATGGGCAGCGGCAGCACGATCAAAAGGCTGGTCAGAACACATATGAATCGGATCGCTGTGACCGGAGCGAAATAGTACATGGCTATATAGATGAGGGTGAAACAGGCATTAATGATCAAAAGGATAAAAAAGCTACGAAAGAATCGTCTGTTCCACTGGTCGATTCCCGGCAATATAGCAGTAAACCACAGGCCATGAATACTCAGCAGAATCGTCACACCTATGAGAAAATAGTAGAAAAAATCATACCAGCCGTTCATCTATTCACACCCCCGACACAAAGGGGAAAGCGGAGCTTTTTCAGCTGTTCCCTGACATCCTCCGGGGTAATGGGCTTAAGCATAAAGCCTATAGCCTCAGTTTTCCACGCATCGAGGGCATAGTCCGGGAAAGCGGTTAGAAATAGAATGTTTGTGCGCGGATTAATGTCAAGCAGTGTGTGACAGAGTTCAAGACCACTGGCAGAGCCTAATTCGATATCCAAAACTGCCAGGGCAACACGGTTTGTTTTTGCGTATTCGACTGCTTCCTGAGGCCAGATAAACCCTTTTACAGTAGCATCTGGCATAACCTCCTCCAGAACGGCCACACCGTCGGAGAGTATGAGTTCATTGTCGTCAACCATCATAACGTTAGGGAATTCATCTTCGTCCACCACAAGATTAAGAAGAGAGCTGACATCAACACCGAGACATTCTGCAAGGCGAAGGATCATCGTAGCATCCGGCAGGCGGCTTCCGTTTTCCCAACGGGCTATAGTGGAACGGTAGATATGCAGCTGCTTTCCAAGCTGATTCTGGGAAATCCCTCTTTCCGTTCTTAGTTTTCGCAGTGTTTCTGCAAACAGAGTTTTCACGTCACAATCCCCCAATTTTAATCTGTCTCAATTTTAAAACTGACCATAAGTTAGCGCAAGAATACTTCATAAAACGAGTGTGCCAATCTGGAACCCCCATGTCCATAACAGACCATATTTATATAAAATATTTAACAGAAGTAGATTGTGAAGCGTGTTTCATGGCATAAGGTTTTTCTTTTTTGTGTTACTTTATTATGCATTTTTTTACGGGATAGTTTGTCCTGTTGAAGATGACGTTTTTTGTTTGAGAAAGGGTTCGGAGACCCTAATGATATAAAAAATAAAGGAGAATAAAGCTGTGAAAGATTCAAAAAAGAAAGCAGACAAGATTATTTACGGCAATATCTATACTGTAGACAAGAAACAGCCCAGGGCTGAAGCTGCAGCAATTAAAGATGGCAAGTTCATCTACGTTGGAGATGAAGCAGGCGCAAAGGAATACCTCGGCGAAGGGACAGAAGAACTTAGGTATAAGAGTGGCATGATTCTTCCAGGTATGGGAGAGGGACACGGACATGTAAATCCCGGCGGTACTGAAGCGCTCTACATGGTGAATCTGTTTCCCGTCAGAACCCTTAAAGAGTATCGTGACTTGTTAAAGCAGCACATTGAGGCTCATCCGGAATTTGATGTCGTTTTGGGAACAGGTTTCGTCCCTATACCGGATTTCGAGGCAAACGGCCCTAATGCAGACATGCTCGAAGGCCTGACGGACAAGCCCATTATTATAGCTGACATAGACCATCATTCCTATTGGGTAAACCATGCCGCCATGGATCGACTTGGCATCAACAAGGATACCCCGGATGTCAGTGACGGTATCATCGTTCGAAACGCCGATGGCACTCCCACCGGACATTTCCGTGAAGGTGCCATGGATCTCCTTAAGGCCCTTACCGGCTATTCGGTTGAACAGTACAAGAAGGCTATCCTGTACTTCCAGAATGAATACCTGTCTCATGGTGAGACTCTGGTTTTGGATCCCATAGTCAACTGGGACAACACAGACAACTTCGCAGAAGCTTGTCACCAGCTTGACGTTGAGGGGAAACTGCGTATGCACATCTATGGCGCCCATCAGGTGTTCCAGGCAGAGGGACATGATCCGATCAAGGAGATTGAACATGCTGCTGAAGTCAGGAAGAGAACGAAAGGGCGTATGTTTGACTTGAGCAACATCAAGGTACAGGTGGACGGCACGTTCCCGGGAAATCCGGCTACCGCTTACATGAAGGAACCCTACTCCGATCCCTGGTCCCAGGAGCATCATCACAGAGGTCAACTCCGTTTTGACCCGGAGACCCTGACGGCGGTGTTCAAGAAGTCGCATGAACTCGGAATGTCGGTACATGTCCATGCCATCGGTGACGGCGCACTGGCCTTTGCACTGGATGCTGCAGAGAAGGCATTGGCAGTTACCGGTCCGGCAGACTACAGGGACGCTGCCACACATCTGCAGGTTGTCGATCCGGTGGATATCCCCCGCATGGCGAAGCTTGGCTTTGTGGCTGTTACCGACCCTCATTGGTTCGATATGGATCCTGATTACTTCAGAATGACAGCATCTGCCCTGGGAGAAGAGCGTGCGGAGAATCAGATGCCGATGAAATCCTTCTTCGATGCGGGTGTCGTGGTGACCTCTGCCAGTGATTACCCCGTTATAAATCCGGCCTATCCACTGATCGGCATACAGAAGGGAGTAATGCGTCAGCTGCCCGGACGTCCGGAAACTCTCCTTGGTGCCAATGAACGAGTCACTGTAGAGCAGATGATAGAGGCGACTACTCTGAACGAGGCGTATCAAATGAAGTGCGATGACCGGCTGGGCAGCATTACTGTCGGTAAAGAAGCTGATCTTGTTGTACTTGGAACGGACATTACTGCCTGTGCCCCTGAACATATTCAGGATGCCCCTGTGCTTGCCACAATGGTTGGCGGAGACCTGGTATATGACAATAGCCCAAAATAAAGAGCAAGCAGTTCTTTAATATAAATACAGCAAACATCACACAAGAATGAAAGGAGACCATACATGGGAAATAACTCGGATTTTATTGCGACAGATTCCGGGAATGTCGAATCTATGGGGACATCGAAAGAATCAACAGCTCAGTTCTGCGAAAACCGGCAGATCACGGACGGTAATTATGACAAAACACTGGCAGTAAAATGTGTCAACGGTACTTTCGTCGGCAAGAAGACGAAGAACGTTATCGCCTACAAGGGTATTCCCTTTGTGGGCCGGCAGCCCGTCGGGGAATACCGTTGGAAAGCTCCGGTAGATTATGTTCCGGATGACGGTGTATACGAGGCATATTACAATGGAAAAACTCCCTGCCAGAATCCGGCGATCTCAAAAAAAGCACCTAACCTCAGTGTTTTTGGTGAAGACTGCCTGTATCTGAACGTATGGAAAGCTGAGAACACAAGCGAAGAAAAGAAGCCTGTCATGGTATGGATTCACGTTGGTGCTTTTGAAATAGGCGCAACCGGAGAGCCGTGGTGTGAGGGTACCAATTTCGTTCAGGAGAATCAGGATGTCATTCTCGTTTCCATAGAGTACAGGCTGAACATTTTTGGATTTCTTCATCTGTCCCACCTGCCGGACGGGCAGGATTACCCGGATGCGCAGAATCTTGGGCTGATGGACCAGTTGATGGCGCTTAAGTGGATTCATGAGAACATCGCAGCTTTCGGCGGAGATCCCGACAATGTGACTATTTTCGGCGAATCTGCCGGTGGCGGAAGCGTTACACTGTTGCCGCTGGTGGAAGGTTCACATGCTTATTTTAAACGTGTCATCGCACAGAGCGGTTCTCCCTCTCTGTGCCAGTCAACGGAAGAATCCATAGTCTGTACGAATAAGATTATGGATGCTCTCGGCTGCAAAACAGTGGCAGATCTGCAAAAGATCGATACGGATACGCTCGTGTCTACGGCAGGATCGCTACTTGCTATGCGCACGGCTCCGGAACGTGACGGAAAGTTCCTGCCCCTTAATACCTACGAAGCTTACACCAATGGCGCAGCAAAGGATATAGATATCCTGACCGGCTGCAACAAGGATGAATTCAATTACTTTGTATTGGCATTAGGCGTGGAAGGATTTATTGCTTGGGGCGAACAGCGTAAGGCTGAGAAAATGGCCCAGCTTACAGATGAGCAAAAGACACTTGTTGAAAGTTTCTGTAAGAATATCAAAGGCGAAATATACGAACCCCTTACCCGTATGTTTGACCAAATCTGGTTCAATGCGCCGGTCTTCAGAACAGCGGAAGAGCAGACCCGGGCAGGAGGCAGAGCGTATACTTATTACTTCACGGTTGAATCCGCTGTACCGCTTCTCAAAAGTGCACATGGCGTAGAGGTTTCTACGATATTCAACCATCCTGAGGAGATGGGAGACACGGGAAGAGTTTATGACGAGACCTTCTCCAGGATACTGCGAAGGATCTGGGTTCAGTTCTCTAAAACAGGCAATCCCTCCCTCACGGCGGAGGAGTCTCCCGACGGAAAGGCCAGAGATTTCCCGATTTACGATCCGGAGAACAGGTATGTGATCGTCCTGGACGAGTTTAATATCCATGCGGAAAAGGAAGCCGAGTTGAAGATTGTGGATTGGGATAAGGCTTATTTCCTGACCAACTATTATGTGCTTTAACGGAGTAATGATTTAGAAAGGAGCTTGAATCAATGAGCGAAATCAATGAGAACAGCACTGAAAAAAAAGAACAGCTGATAGCTAAGTATGGCGAGAACAAGCCGATCACTGACGGTAACTATGACAAGACTCTGGCCGTAAAATGCATCAACGGAATCTTTGTAGGAAAGAATGTAGACAATATCATTGAGTACAGGGGTATCCCCTTTGTAAGTAAGCAGCCAGTGGGAGAATACCGCTGGAAAGCACCGGTAGAATATACTGCGGATGACGGAGTATATGAGGCATACCACAACGCAAAGAGCCCACGCCAGCCTAATGCCATGCTTCCCGAGCAGAGCGAGAACTGTCTGTATCTGAATGTCTGGAAGACAGACAACGCCGGCACGGAAAAGAAGCCTGTCATGGTATGGATTCACGGCGGCGCTTTTACTATGGGTGGTGTTGCGGAGCCTTGGTACAATTGCCATAACCTCGCGAAGGAGAACTCGGATGTCGTATTTGTTTCCATTTCTTACAGAGTCGGCTTATTCGGTTTCCTTCACCTGTCACACCTGCCTGACGGCGCGGATTATCCTGATGCACAGAATCTTGGGCTGATGGATCAGATGATGGCACTCAAGTGGATTCATGAGAATATCGCAGCTTTCGGAGGTGATCCCGAAAGCGTGACTCTCTTCGGAGAATCTGCAGGCGGTGCCAGCGTGACCCTGTTGCCACTGGTGAAGGGTTCACATGCGTATTTCAAACGCGTAATAGCTGAAAGCGGCACTCCCGTGTTTACCCGCTCTCCGCAGGAGGCCATAGCATGCACCAATGAGGTGTTTGAAGTTCTGGGCTGCAAGACCGTTGCTGACCTTAAGAATCTTGATGTTGAAAAAATTGTGGAAGCGACCTCTGTACTTGCCCTTCGTATATGGGCAGAGCGTGACGGAAACTTCCTGCCCAAGAACCCCTATGATGAATACGAAAATGGTGCAGTAAAGGATATTGATATCCTTCAGGGATGTAACAAGGACGAAATGGGATTATTCATAAACTCCTATGGAGTGGAGACCTACAATGCCATGTTCGCTATCCGAAAGGCCAGGAAGCTTGATCAGCTTACGGAGGAAGAGAAGGTACTGGTAGAGAGTTATTGTGCGGATGTAAAGGATGCGACCCCCGAATATACCGCTGACAGCCGCCTGTTTGACCAGATTGCATTTATAGCACCACTGTTCAGGCTGTCAGAGCTACAGACCATGGCGGGCGGTAAATCCTACACCTATTTTTTCACTCCGGAATCATCTAACAAGCTGATCCGGTGCGGACATGGTGCAGAGACCCCGTCTGTATTTGGCATTCCGGAGGATACCGGCGTCACGGGAAGGGCATTTGACGAGACCTTCTCAAGGACCCTGCGTCAAATGTGGGTGCAGTTTGCCAAAACCGGCAATCCTTCCCTCAGCGCGGATATCTCCCCGGACGGCAAAGCCCATGAATGGCCAATCTACGATCTGGAAAACAAAAAGGTGATGATTTTCGATGAATTTGACATCCATCCGGAGAAGGAGTCTGAGAGAAAGATCCTTGACTGGGATAGAACCTATTTCCTGACAAAGTATTATTGTATTTAAGTATCCTGACATATTTTGATGGAATGAAAATGAACTGGTAACGCTTTTGGGGTAGTCTGACTCGGACTGCCCCTCTTTTATTATGTGGTTGATCAGTGATAAAATCATTCTATACGATTAGGAGTGGATTATGAAAAAATTATTTACAATCGATGATTTCATGGTTGCATTCATTGCTGCGCTTGGATATGGCTTTGGCGAAAACATCGCATACCTTCTGGGCTGGCCGGTTCCCGCATGTATAGCTGCATGTCTTGTTGCCGGAATTGTGCTTGAAGAGATCATAAGCCTGATCGTCTTCAGTAAGGCTGTCCAGAAAAAGCCTATAAACAGGTTCATTACTCTTGTCGCAGTCTTTCTTATTGTTGTCCTAAGCCAGTGTATCTCTGTCAAGTGGATGGGTGTTTCAATGCTTTCTTACATAATGGAGGAGTCTGTATTTGTCATCGGGCTTCCCATTATCAGCTTTGTGGTTAATTTGATCATCCGCGCATATCATATCCGGAAGATCAGAAAGATTTACGGGGATGGAGATGAAGGCTATGTATTCGATGTGAAAAAAGAGGACATCGAAGAAACTAACATGCAGAACCAGCTCATCTCCGGTGAATATGATGAAGACTGCGCAGTAAAGACGAGAACAGGAATCTATGTAGGAGAAAAGCAAAAGAAAGCTATTCAATATCTGGGGATTCCTTATGCAAAGCCACCGGTTAGTGAACTCAGATGGAAGGCTCCCGAACCGCTTCCTTCATCGGATAATGTATTTGAGGCTGTGAATTTCGGAGCTTCGGCCATACAAGTCGAGCACAGTGGCGTAATTTTAAAACATCACAGGCAGAGCGAAGACTGTCTTTATTTAAATATCTTTACCGGGGCTAAAAAGACAGAGGTTAAAAAACCAGTTCTAGTGCTGTTCCACCACGGCGATTATACTTATGGAGGATCTGCAGATCCACTGCTTTACGGTAACGATTTTGTCAATGCTCATCCAAATGTTGTGTTTGTCAGCTTTAATTACCGCCTTGGCATATTCGGGTTTATTGATTTTTCAACCGTTCCGGGCGGAGAAGCTTACCCTGATACATTAAATCTTGGTCTGCTTGACCAGATTGCAGCCCTTAAATGGATCAAAGAAAACATATCCCAATTCGGTGGTGATCCAGATAAGATATCGGTGCTTGGATTTGAGTCCGGTGCTACATCAATCTGTATGCTTACAGCTGATAAGCGGACCAAAGGGCTGTTTAATAAAGCTTTCGTATTTTTTGGAAGTCCTGAAATGGTATATGATACGCCGGATGGATCACGGATCCTGGCAGAGAATCTGTTAAAAGAAACCGGTACGTCGACGTTGGATGAGCTGGTCCGGCTTGATACGGAAACACTAAAGGATGCGGCGCAAAAGCTTTGGAAGGACTTTTGCGGTCCGGTCTGCGACGGAACAGTGTTTCCCGCTGATTTATACCAAGCCTATCGGGAAGGATGTGCTTCAGACATAGATTTTATCATCGGCATTCCAAGTAATGAAACTTCTGTTTTACGCTCATTTGTCGGTAAAAAGAATTATGAAGCTCTCATAGCCGACGCGATGTCCGATATCAAAAACGGTATTAACGGTCCGATCGTTGATGCAGTACAGGAATATATAAGGACACAGGCGGATGCTTCAGCTAAACTTGATGCAAAGTCAGAGCTTGTGGAAGATTGGCTTGCTCTCAGTATTTACCGGGTTGCAGCAAGTCTTTCAGAGGGCGGAAACAGAGTGTATCTTTTGTACTGGGATGAAAAACCGGTAATCGAAAAGTTGGGATCAGGCACGGTTGATGCGGTGGCAACACTTTTGGGAAACAGTGAAGCTTTGCATATATATGGTAATGTGATAAACAAGGATCTGTCTTTGATACTTCAGACATTTTTACTTAAATTTATAAACGGAGAGTCCATGAAGCTGTATACTAACGAGATTGCAGGTGTTGATGCGCTTAAATGGAAGGCATTTCCCAGGGATCTTACCGTATCGAAAGGGAAGATCCTGTGTGATTAAGCCTAGCACTAATGTTCCGTAATAATGAAAAAAAGACTACAGATAATGAAAGGAGCAGAAAATGGAATGGGAAGCAAGCTTGATTAAATGGCTGCAGACAAGCTTAAGCAGTGCAGCGGACTTTGCGAAGTGTTTTGATTTTTTTGGAGCTGAGACAGGATTGCTGTTACTTATATTGATCGTGATGTTCTGTTGGAAAAAGGAAGCCGGACAGAAGCTGGCACTTATTGTATCCTGCGTGAATCTGTGGCTTCCTATGATTAAGTCGGTCGTCTTAAGACCTAGGCCTTATATGGAGTATCCTGACAGTGTGAAACCGTTGGCATTGTCAGATAAGGGTGCGGCAGCCATGGACGTGGCGGCGCAGGGATATTCTTTCCCCAGCATGCATAGCGCATCTGTACCGGCAGTGTACTTTTGGCTGGCAAATGAGGCTAAAAAGAACTGGCTTTGGATCGCAGCCGGAGTCTTGACTATACTGGTAGGTGTTTCAAGGGTTGTGGCAGGCATGCACTATCCGACAGATGTGCTTGTAGGATGGGTACTGGGTTTTGCGGTGATTGGAGTGTTTATGCTGCTTGATCGTTACGTACATAAGGAGTGGCTATATTATATGATACTTCTGATACCAGCGCTTCCGGGATTATTCTATGTGCGCACTACCGATTACTTTACTGCTCTTGGATGCCTGATTGGTGCCACCGCGGCATTCCCTTTTGAACGTAAATATGTAAATTTTGAGAATACACGTAAGATCCCTGCGATGCTCCTGCGCGTGTTCGGTGCCATATTAATATATGTTGTGGTAAATTCGCTTTTAAAACTTCCTTTTAACAAGCAATTTCTTGCAGGCACAAGCCTTGCTGCCTTTTTGATCAGAACCGCAAGGTATGCGGTCATCATGTTCCTGATCTTTGGCGTATACCCGATGGTGTTTCCCCGATTTGAGCATATCAGGAAAACAAAGGAATCTACTTGATTAAAGGGTTAGGAATATTGGGGTATAAGACATGAAAAAAACACAGAGGTCTTCAAGATGAATGTATATGATTTTGACGGAACGATTTTCTATTCAGACTGTTCTATAGGTTTTGCAATCTGGTGCATGATGAGGCATCCTAAGTTGTGGTTTACTTTTTTACCCGGTATGATCAAAAGTCTGATTATGCACAAAATGGGAAAACTGCCTAATTATCTGCTACAACGGAAGATGTTCAGCTATCTGACCATGATAGATGATTTTGATATACAGATAGAGCGTTACTGGGATAAATATGAGAACAGGATATCCGTATGGTATCTGGCGCAGAAAAGATCGGACGATCTCATTATCAGCGCATCTCCGGACTGTATCATAGGTCCGATCGCGAGAAGGCTCGGTGTAAACTTCATAGCTACGGAATATGACAGGGAATACGGTGTTTTTCTTAACAATCTGATGTATGCAAAGGAAAAGGCGAAATATATTTTTGATCACGGTTTTCCGATAATAGAGAATTTCTACTCCGATTCACTTGCTGATACACCCCTTGCCCTGTGCGCAGAAAAAGCTCATCTTGTAATCAACAGAGCCACTACCGTGACAGACTGGCCTGACCTTGATGAAGAAACCATGAAAACTGTAAAGGCAAAGATTGACACGGGATGGAGCATTCATCTGAAAGAGGAAGATTAAGTGTACGTAATTATTTATGACTTCGGAACCAGTAGCGTAAAAACCTGCCTGTTTAATATCGATTCAGAAATACACCTTGTAGCGAATTCTACTGCCGGATATGGGCTTTACATTTCTGACGATGGAGGTGCACAGCAGGATACTGAGGAATGGTGGGAAGCACTGTGTTCGACCACCCGGGAACTGTTTAGGAAGTCGGAGGTAAAACCTGAAGAGATAAACGGAATTGCATTCTGCTCCCAAATGCAGGGAACCGTTTTGATTGATAAGAATGGGAATGCCTTAAGAAGTCCGATGAATTATCTGGATCAGAAGGGTGTCAAAGAGTATCAGGCATGTATGGGCAGGGGTATCATCAAAGTTTCAGGCTGCAGCCTGTATAAGCTTGTACGGAATCTGATCGTTAATTATGCCGCCTCAACAAGCGCCAAAGATCCGGTCTGGAAATACAAGTGGGTGGAAAACAACGAGCCAGAGATTTTTGAGAAAGTATATAAATGGTTGGACATTGGCGACTATCTCGTGGCACGCTGCACGGACAGGATCATAAGGACTGCAGATTCCGCCTTCGCGACGTTTCTTTATGATACCCGAGTGGGAAAAGAAGGTTGGAATAAGGGTCTTTTGAAAATGTACGGGGTAAACCCCGACCACATGCCGGATATCATTCAATGTTCTGACATGGTAGGTGGATTGACGGAAAAAGCGGCAGAAGATCTCGGACTTGTGAAAGGAATCCCGGTATTTGGAGGCGGCGGAGACACGACCTTTGTGAATATAGGAGCCGGCTGTACCAGACCTGGGGATACTCATATATATGTCGGGACATCGGGATGGGTATCAACGTTTCTGAATCATCAGACGGTTGATATTGATGCTATGATCACCGGTGTTCTGTCCGCAAAATGTGGGTATTTCAACTATTACGCAGAACTTGAAACAGCAGGGAAGTGTTTTGAGTGGGTCATGGATCACCTGGCTCTCGATGAGATAGGTGTGTATCTCGAGAAAACAAAAATAACAGATGTTGAGAGCAAATATATAAGCCTTTATGATTATCTGTCAGAAGAGGTAAGTAAAGTTCCGCCCGGAGCCAACGGTGTGATATTTACTCCCTGGCTCCACGGCAACCGCTGTCCATTTGAGGATTCCCGTGCCGGTGGGATATTCTTCAACATCAGAACAAATAATGGGAAAAGAGATATGATTCGTGCGGTTCTTGAGGGTATCTGTTATCACTTGCGTTGGCTGTTGGAATGCGAGATGAAGAAGGTAAAAACATCTGACACGATCAGGTTTGTAGGAGGCGGAGCGTTATCGCCCGTTACCTGCCAGATGCTTGCGGATATTACCGGGCACACTATCGAGACAGTCGAAAACCCTCAGGAGGTTGGAGGAGTAGGAACCGCACTCGTTGTTGCGGCAGGTATTAAAGGAGAAGATGTATTGGAGCTTTCGCGCCGGCTTGTAAAGGTTGACCGCACCTATATTCCTGACACTGTAAATAAGGAAGTATATGAGCGGAATTACAGGGTATTTAAAAGACTCTATAAAACGAATGCCCGAAGCTTTAAGATATTAAATGCCTGAGTATATGCAATTCAGTATGTCTGACGCTATCAGTGTTTCTACTGCTTATATTGACATTTTTTATACCTAAAGGATCATGAGATCACGGATTCATTTATCAGAACATTTTACAATTACAGGTTAAATATATTCGGCTTTTTACACTTTTTGGTTTATTTGTTCGGCTTTTTACAAAAGCAGGTTTAATAAAAATTCGGCTTTTTACAGTTTCTGCTTTAATATCTTCGGCATTTAACAGATTCTGGTTTATTTATTCGGCATTTTACAGAAACTGGTTTAAAAAATAAAGCTGGAAAACTGTAAAAAGCCGAAAAAACAGACATTTTACACTTCTGCTTTATTCTTTTTACAGGTTTTGGTTAAACCGACACACACTTACACGACATATGTCGCATAATGAACAATATGTTTATTAATCATTTCGTTAAACAGCAGTTTTGCGAAATAATGTATATTGTATACTGTGTACATAGGCCTAAATTGAAGAAGTTAACGAGACTTTCTACCTCTTTTTTATCCAAAAAGGTCTCGTTAACCTCTTCAATTGTCGTAATGTAGAGTCGGTTTAACCAAAAGTCTGTAAAAAGCTGAATTTGTTGACGGATTACTTTAGAGAAATTAAAACATAAAAATAAAGCCCCAAAACAACATTGTTTCAGAGCTCGTATAATATGATACATTATTAGTCGATATTGTTTCTTAGTATCTCGAGAAATTCCGCAACTGTAACTATCTCAATACCGTCATATTCCTTTACTGTCAAAAGATCCTTATCTCCACTGATAACATAATAGCATTTTGAATCAACAGCACACTCAATGAATTTATTGTCATCGGGATCCCTACAAACATCAATTCTAGTTGAAACGTTTATAACGCGGCATTTTGCTTCAATATCAATGAGAGGAACTTTTGGCTTCTTTCCCGGAAACTTTTCTTTTAGATATTCTACAGTCTCAGTGTATTCTTCAAGAATTTCAGCTGATGCATACGCATCTATCTGATTTTTCATAACCCTGTCTATTACTTCCTTTGGTTTACCGCCAAAGAATATTGCTGACGCTACAACATTTGTATCTATAACAACACGCATCAGGCCTTTCTCCTTTTCCTGACTGCTTTAATGGCATCATCTATATCATCTTCTGTCATACCTACACTCTTCGCCCACTTCTGAGATTCTTTCATAAGAGCATCAAATTCGCTGATATCAGGTGTCACGATGGGCTTTAGTAATATATTGTCTCCATCAGTCACAACTATGAGCTTACTACCGGTATCCAAAGAAAGTGCGTCCCTGATTGTTTTGGGTAAAACAACCTGTCCTTTAGAGGAAACTGATGTTACTTCAGTTATCATACTCATTTTATATCCTCCTTGTAGTAAGAATTTCTTACTTAAATAATAGCATTATTTGCTATATACGTCAAATCTTGAAAATCCAAGCTATATATCCCTCCTATTTGACTGCGGTGCAGCTGGGAAATATAAAGAATCCCACGGTTTTACCGTGGGAGTATGTCATGCTTTTTCAAATATTGTATAAGGCGCTGTATACTCGTTTCCTGCATGCCATTCCGGGAAAAATACCGTATACATCCAATCATCTAAGTTGCTTTCGTTTCCTCCCGGCATTAGCTCTATGGATCTTACCTGACCTCTTCCGTATTTTGGTCTTGATGGCATTGTAACCCAATCTCCAATTTTAAATACCCATGCCGGATTAGAACCATTGCCTGTTCCGCCAGTTGCTTTAGCCATCAAATCATCATTAAGCTCTATATTCTTATTATCTGACATTTTAGTTTCCTCCTATGCTTTTTTATTTCTTAGAATCTTCTCTTGATTCTTCGTCCCGTTTCTTAATGATTCGACTCTATCATGTCCATATTTCCTTTACAATATTTCCTGTTTATTCGGTCGATTTTCATGTCTATTCGGTTAGGAAACTATCTAGATGTAAAATAAAACCTGTCGTTGGGGGCTTATTACTTATTGCCTCTACATGATCGATTTTTACAGATATTTACATATATTTGTATATATTCTCATTAAGCTTCCTCATCTTCAGGTATGGCTTTATATTCTCCTCTCTCCTGCACTCTGATATATTTATGTGCCACGATATTTTAAAGTTGAGTGTTTGAACGGTTGTTTTAGGGGATTTACGGAGTATTTGATAAATAGTATCCTCGGTTACCATATACAGCTACGTTTTTTCGAAATAATCTATTCAGGTTCCGATAAATAACAAGTTAGATAGACCCTGCCTTTTCAAAAATCGTAAATCGACTCAACTATTTTTTTATACAAAAAAATATCCAGGTCACACCTTATAGATATGACCTGGATATACTAATCATCAGCTATTCTCAAACTATAGAGCTTAAAAAGACTTTAAATAATACACTTACACATATCAAAAGAAGGATGCACCCCGCACATCCTCCACCACCTCTTTTGGGTGAACTATGGTCATCGAACATTCCCAGCATAAACATATCAAAAAACTCATCATCGTCATTACTGCTCATAATCCGGGCTCCTTTCAATAGAGTTTACTTTAACCCTTCACCACTATACGGGTTATAAACTTCTAAATATTCCTTAGGTACATTCTTAGACAACCATACACCATTTTCTGACAGGAAAAACTCATACCCATCTTCTGCCATTCTTCCTGCATACACTTTGAATACTACAGGTTTTCCATGTCGGCTTCCTACTTTGACCGCCGTATCATAGTCTTTTGACAAATGGACGTATAATCTTGATTTAGGGATAAGTCCCTTCCCAAGTATGGACTCAACATACTTTTCGCCCGTACCGTGCAAAAGGATTTCAGGAGGAATGGTCTTTTTTAGTTCCACATCCACGTTAATAGAATGCCCCTGATTAGCCCTGATAAGCGTCTTATCCTCGTTAAACGAATATCTTTGCTTTTCATCTTCTGCTATTATGTTTTCAAGCATTTCCATGTCGAACTTATGTGTTTTACCTATCCCGTCAATTAGTTCCCGGACGTTTGCCCATCCATGTTCATCAAGCTTTATACCGATGACCTCCGGTTTATGCCTAAGTATAAGGCTTATAAACTTGCTTAATGCTTTTTCTTTCTTATCCATTATTATCACCCTTGCAGTGGTAATTATTTCAGGCTCTTGTACATGGAAATCACTTCCTGATATCCGCTTATCCTTGAATTGAAGCCTCTGGGATTACGTCCGAACTCCACAAACCCCATATCCTTGTACATTTCAATTGCCCTTATATTGTCTAAAACAACATTTAATTCAATCTGGACAAATCCGGCATTTTTTGCGCATTCGATGCAGGCCTCAGAAATAGCTTTTCCGATGCCAAGTCCCCAGTATTCCTTAAGTACACATACCCCAAAATCAGTACGATGTCTTAGCTTATGTATTGTACCTATAGCTTTAATTCCTCCGGTCCCCACTATTTTGCCATCCACAACAGCAACAATCTCTATATCATTAGGACTCTTCGTCGTATCTGAAAGAAACTTAGCTTCTTTTTCAGGATCAAAACAATTTTCATCGGGATATGCGAGCATAAAATCAGTTTCGGCATGAGTCCTATTGTAAACGTCACAGACTTCTTTGCCGTCCTGCTCATCACCGTTTCTGAGTAATGCTTCTTGTCCATTTTTAAGAATTATCTTCTTGCTATAAATCATCCGATACTCTTTCCTTTTCCTGCTCATTTCAGGAAAAACATTATTTTTTCCTGCTTTTTATGAACGCAGCACCTACAATAAATAAACCGAGTATTACTACAACCAATAAGGGTTGATCTGATATTCCAAAAAACATACAATCTCCCTTCTACATTAAAAGACAGGTAATCAATGTGATAATAGCAAGCCCACCCTGCTTAAGTATTATTTTAGGATTACTGGTCAAACTGCCATTTCCTAGCCCTCAGGCGCTGATGAAGGCTCTTTATCTTGCTACATTTGAAGTTACCAAGAAGTGGACCATGCCAATCAGAAACTGGGGGAGAGTTCGCGGTGAGCTTTAATTATGTATCCTGGCAGACTTTCAGATTAACGATTTAAGGGGCTGTCGCTTTAGATGATTATCATCTAAGCGATAGCTCCCTTTTTATGTCACAATCCAAGCCTGTTTTGACGTTCATTTTTAATCAGGTTAGATATGAAGCGTACTTTAAATAAGCCAACTGTATGGTTGGCCTGCTTCAAGGGGTTTTGATTTTAAATTTCTAAATTTATGATGCCTTTTTCAGTTCGAACAGGTGTGTTCCGGTTCGTTCAGACATGATCTTGTGATGAAGTTTGTTGATATCAAACGCCATTGCTAAAAGAGTGCTCTGCGCAAGAACGTTTTCGTTCCCTCTGTAAAGGTAACGTCTAAAGTTCATGTCTTCTTTCACGTTTGCGAAAGAACCTTCAGCCTGTATGCTTCTATTCATTCTGAGCTGTGTACCAAACTCGCTGGTTATTCTTTCAAGACACTCAATCCGTTTTTCTTCCATCTTTCTTGACACAGAAAGACGCTTGTTCCTGTCCTCAAAAGGAGTTTTGCAGTTATTACCTTTTATGCATTCTTTTTTGAACGGGCAGCCATTGCAGCTTCCACACTCATAGGTTGTTACCTCTCGCTTGTATCCGCTCGCTGTTTTTTCGTTCCTTTTATTCACAGCTAAGAGTTTTTTTCCGTTTCTGCACGTATAACTATCGGTCTCCGGATCATAGTCCATATTTTCGCGTCTGCTTATGTCATTTCTGAACTTTCTGGTTTTTGATAATTCATAATTCTGCGGTTTTATATAGCCTGTCTGCCCGTTGGACTCTATGAAAACATAATTCTCTTCGCTTTCATATCCGGCATCTGCAACGATGTTTTTATACTTGAACGGCAGGTATTCTTCCATGTCTTTCAGAAAAGGTATAAGAGTAAGAGTATCTGTTGGATTGGAAAAGATTTCAAGCCAGGTTACATACTCTGCATCAACACCATGCTGAAGGTTATACCCGGGCTTTAATTGACCGTTAAGCATTGCATCTTCTTTCATTCTCATAAAAGTAGCATCAGTATCTGTTTTGGAATAGCTGTTTCGGTTGCCGCATTTATAAAGCTTGTTAACGTATTCTTTCAGCTTATCAATGTATTCCTCAAGTGTTTCGATTGAGCGCTGAAGAACAGTCTTTCTCTTGCCGATACCATGTACAAACTCGATATTTTCATCTTCTTTGATCTTGTACAGTTTCTTTCTTAAGCGCTTCAAGGTGTGAAGAGATATCTGGTCTTCATATACAACTTTAATGCCATAGAATTCTTCGCATTCTGCGCAGAACAGGCAGATTTTCTCGGTAAGCTTATTCATGTTTTTTGACACAGACTTCTTCCAGACAAAAGTATATTTGTTGGCAACAGACTCAATCTTTGTTCCATCAATAAATATGTTTTCACCTGAAATTTCGCCGATCTCAAGCAGGATAGTTCCAACCTGTGCCATTATAGGCTTTGAACACCGCGATAGATGTAGAGAAATAAACCTTGCTATAGTGGAATGATCAGGTGCAGGTGCACCATCGAGAAGATACATGAAATTGATATCCCTTTTGCAGGATGATTCAATGTCACGACTGGAATAGATTCTGTTCATGGCTGCATAGGTTGCAATCTTAAGCATCTGACGCGGTGAAGCCTGATTTTTTCTGATCCTGTCATAGGTAGCATAGAGATCAGAAAGATTCATTCCCTCCACAAATGCACTTAAAAGGCGCACCGGATCGTCTGATGGAATAGAAATTTCTATGTCGAGCGGAAGTTTAATTTGATGATAGAAGGAAGAAACGGTATAATCTCCCTGTAATAATTTGTTTAGTGGCATAAACATATTTTACAGCAAAAGCCAGGCTTTTCGAAGCCTGGCTTTTGTGTTGTCAGCATTATTAAAGAACTACTTTTTTGTGTGAGCTGGGGCGGGGCCGTAACCTGTCGGTAGCCAAAAAAGTCGATTGGGGTGGGCGAACACAAAAAAGGGGTGCCGCACCAATTTTAGTGCGACAGCCCCTACTCGTGCAAATTTGAATTTTCATAAATAGAATTCCCCACTGTTTCCCCTGCTAAAAATTCTTTTTCTCCTTCTCTAATCATAAAAGCCCACGCACATCTTGTAAATACAACAAAAGACAGTGGCCCTGTATTCAGGCCACTGTCTCTGAAGCTTGATATTTACTTATTTTTCATAATCCGGTTTCCAGCCGGCAAACTGTACAAGCTGCGCATCGGTTCTATGATAATATCTCTCGTTCTTATGAAGCTCTATACTCCATCAGGGTTGTATTCTGCCATTCTCCAAATCTGTCCTTCGCGATTCTTTCTCTATATCCTATTTCTCTAAAACCACACTTCTTATGTAATGCTATGCTA
>NZ_JNJM01000026.1:0-36828 GCF_000701645.1 Oribacterium sp. FC2011 | reverse complement strand
GCATAATGTTCCAGCGGTATCCGTACCGTTTAATGATTTCTTCTTCCGAAAGCGTCGTATCGGTGCAGATGATGGCAATCCAGTCTTTCTTATTTGCCTTGTTACGGACATAGACAAGTTTTGCCGGTATGCGCTCCAGGATCTTGCCGTACTTTTTCTGTAAGAGATTGACCTCTACAGAAAGAAGATATTTTGAATGGCCTCTACGCTTTTTGCTGCGGGAGAAGATTTCTTTAACGTCGTGCTGCTCACCGTCATACTCATAGTAGACTTTGCCGGATTTTTTCACCATGGCGATGACATCCATATGCAGTCGGTCTTTGATGTCCATGATCCCCTTCGGCGTAGCAAACCAGCTGTCAAAAAGCACATACTTTGCGGTATGGCCGGCAGCAATAGCCTGAGAGAGCATCTGAAGGATCAGTTCCGGGGCCTTCATACATGCCTGCTTCCGGATTTTTCCTGCAAGTGTACGGCCATCGTATTCCTTTGCTTTGGAAATGATCAGTTTCTCATTCCCAGAGGACAGCGGCGCAAAATCGACCGGAACGTTGGAATAGCCATCCGTCCAGAGCAATGTCAGGATGCGATAGCCCAGTTCATATTTCATGCTGACATGGTTGAAGAACCTGCTTACCAGTTCCGTCTTCTTCCCGGATTTCTGGAAAGGTGTATCATCAATGATGAAGAATTCTTCCCGGTCATCGGAAGTAGCAGGCCGCATGAATTCAACTACAAGCTTCTGCGAGAGAACTCGCAGGAACTTGTGCCAATTGATCGAGGCATTATTGCAGAACCGGCGGATTGTATTCTTGGAGAATGGCTCTTTATAAGCACCGACACGCATGGACATGTATGTGCTTAACGGCTGGAACATCAGCGTTACCAGGTAGGCAAACAGCTGGATCACTGAAAAGCCTTTCTGCTTGTAACCATTGCACTGTTTCAGAATATCAGATACCTGATATTTTCGGAGGAAAGAACCGACTTCGTTCGTAGCATCTTGAAGCAATATCTCAGACTGTGATATAGTATTCATAGCGTAGCACTCCTATGTTGTGAATGATTTTGTCAGCAACTTAATTATATCACAGCTGGGTTGTGACTACGCTATTTTATTGTTGGAAACCCACTTAGAATAAGGCTTTCCGGCACTTATTCATGTGGGAAGTATTAGTTAAATGATAGACTCAGCCAGGATGGGTTCCAGATAGGTATGGTTCATCCTTTCTATATTGCTGAGAAGAAGTCGGAAGTTGATACTGCGGATTACGAAATACGTTGGTATCGTGACATTGAGATCGAGCAGTTCAGAGGAGATCCTCGCTTTGATGAAGCTTTTACCTTCTGTGAGACAACACCGGACGTAATAGGAGTTGCAGCTGTTAAGGATGACAAAATACTCGGCATGGCCGGCGCAAGTATGGACAGTCCTGTAATGTGGCAGATCGGAATAAATGTTGATCCTGAAGTAAAAGCAAAAGGGATAGGAAAAATGCTTGTGGCTTTACTAAAGAACGAGATTTTGGGGATGAACAGGCTTCCATATTATGGAACATCTATGTCCCACATTGCTTCACAGAAAGTTGCTCTTGGTTCGGGATTTGTGCCTGCGTGGGCAGAACTTGTTACTGACAGAATCGGATATACGGAGAATAGAAATGGCTGATCTTATATAATTTAGAGAAGTATTGAATGCGAGGTTCTATGAATGTCGAAAAGAAAGCTATGGAGATCGTTATGGGCAATGGTAAAGTAGCTGCAATCACAGGTGGTGCTCACGGGATTGGAAAAGCTATCGCAGAATCGTTTCGGGCTGATGGTGTTACTGTGCACATTATTGATAAAACACCCGGGGACTGGTTTGTGGGTGATGTAGCAGATAAGGAAACATTAGAGAGATTTGCAAAACATGTGATAGAACAGTCCGGACATGTAGATTATCTCATCAATAATGCACTTCCAATCATGAAAGGTATTGATGAATGCAGTTACGAGGACTTTCAATATGCTCTTTCCGTCGGAGTGACTGCTCCGTTTTATCTCACAAAACTTTTGGTGCCTGTATTGTCAGACGGGGCATCCATAATCAATATTTCATCATCACGTGACAGGATGAGCCAGCCTAAAACAGAAAGCTATACTGCGGCAAAGGGCGGGATAGCTGCATTAACACATGCCCTAGCAATCAGCCTTGCAGGAAAAGCCAGAGTGAACAGTATTTCACCGGGATGGATAGATACGACTGATACTGAAATCATAGGAGCAGATGCCTTACAGCAGCCTGTAGGACGAGTAGGAAAGCCGGAAGATATCGCTGAAATGGTGAAGTTCCTATGTTCTGATAAAGCCGGTTTTATCACTGGCGAAAATATCTGCATAGACGGCGGCATGACAAGACAGATGATCTACCATAGCGAGCATGGATGGACATACGACGTTTGAAAATGTTAAAAAGGGGCTTAGATCATGATACGTAAAGCAAAGCAATCGGACCTTGATGCAGTAGTAAATATCTATGATGAGATCCATCAGGCAGAGGAAGAAGGAATCATTTCTGTTGGCTGGATCCGGGGAATATATCCTGTAAAAGAAACGGCGGAGGAGGCTTTGAAAAGAGACGACCTTTTTGTTATTGAACAGGACGGTATTGTTCTTGGCTCCGGTATAATAAATAAAATCCAGGTGGACGTATATAAGAAAACTAAATGGGAGCATGAGGCGGAAGACGATAAAGTATGTGTACTCCACACGCTCACCATATCTCCCATGGCCGGAAAGCAAGGACTGGGGAAAGAGTTTATAAAGTTCTATGAAAACTATGCATTGGAAAACGGCTGCTCGGAACTTCGGATAGATACTAACGAACGAAATAGGGTAGCACGGAAAATGTACAGTAAGCTTGGATATAAAGAGGTTGCCATTATACCCACGGTTTTCAATGGTATACCTGATGTGAATCTTGTTCTATTGGAAAAATATATGGGTTAAAAATATCATGAAGATAAGAAAAGCCGGAAAAGAAGATTTTAACAGGATAATGGAAATATATGCTTATGCCAAAAGATTTATGGCGGAGCACGGAAATCCAAACCAGTGGGGCCCTACTAACTGGCCGCCTGAAGAGCTCATAAAGAAAGATATTGAGAAGGGCCTCAGTTACGTTTGTGAAAATGAGGCAGGAACAGTAGTTGGCGTTTTCTATTTTGATCAAGGAAAAGACATTGAACCAAACTACATAGATATAGAAGACGGTGAGTGGGTCGGAGGTAATGAGTACGGCGTGGTTCACAGGATTGCTTCTGATGGATCCGAAAAAGGCATTGGCGCATTTTGCATAAACTGGGCTTTCAAGAAATGTGGGCATCTTAGGATAGATACACATGGAGATAATGTTGTAATGCAGAATCTTCTAAAGAAGCTTGGCTTCACAAGATGTGGGACGATATATGTTGAAGAAGATGATTATCCGAGAATCGCTTTTGAGAAGATCAGAGATTAACAATTATATTTAAGAATAAAGAGTGAAAAATATTTGAGAAATGAAAATACTTGTAAGTGCCTGTCTTCTTGGGCGGGATTGTAAATACAATGGCGGTAATAACTATAGTGAGAAAGTAGCTGAATACGTAAAAGGGCATGACGTCATTCCTGTGTGTCCTGAAGTTGCGGGAGGGCTTCCTATACCTCGTATTCCCTGTGAGATAGTTGGAGGCACAGTCACAAACAGAAACGGAGAAAGTAAGGACAGGGAATTCAGGGCAGGAGCTGATATCTGCCTTAAGAAGGCACTCGAAGAGAAAGTCGATCTTGCAATCCTTCAGTCTAGAAGTCCCTCATGTGGTGTAAAGCAGATTTATGACGGGAGTTTTACAGGAAAACTCATCCCGGGAAAGGGAGTATTTGCTGAAATGCTTTCAGAAAACGGGATAAAGATTATTGATCTTGAGGATCTTTGAGCATTGCCGAATTATTTTTGGAGCAAAGTTATTGTAAAGGAGTATAGCTGGATGATACTTGTGACAGGGGCAACTGGATTTGTTGGCGGGAAGATAATGGAAGGCTGTAAAGATGTTGTTGCGTCACCATCTTTAAGAGATGCAACGCTCGAAAAGGTTAAGCGGATAATTGACGAGAGTGGTGCGGATGTGATCATTCATACGGCAGCCATATCAGATATTGGAGAGTGTCAGAAGGATCCTGAAGCATCGCATATTGCAAATGTTGAGATACCGATTTTATTGGCAAAGGCATCGGAAGGCAGAAAGCTTATTTGTTTCAGTTCTGACCAGGTATATAGTGGTCTTGATGAAGAAGGTCCATATATAGAGGATATAGTCAAGCCCGGTAATATTTATGCTGAACATAAGCTTGAAATGGAAAACAGAGTCCTTGATATTTGCCCTGATGCAGTAATGCTTCGTGCTGAATGGATGTATGACTATTATACGAAGAGGCCCAATTACTACATGAATATCATTAATGCCAAAAATACTGTTTCCTTCAGCTCTAAACAGTACAGAGGCATCACTTACGTAAAGGAAGTTGCAGAAAATGTTGATAATGTCATCGCACTTCCAGGAGGAGCTTATAACTTTGGCAGTGAGACTGACAGATCCATGTTTGAGATCACAAAAGAATTCGTTGAAAAGCTTGGACTTAATATCAAAGTAGAAGATGGACCGACAAGACATAATCTTTGGATGAATTGCAGTAAGGCAAAGAATCATGGCATCAGATTCAGTGATGTTTCAGATGCACTAATCAGGTGCGCGAAAGACAATGGAAATGAAATATCAGAAAAAAGGAAAGAGTAGCTGATGATTTATAGCAAGAAGATTACGCTAAAAAACGGAAAAGAAGCATTACTCAGAAACGGTGACGAGCCGGACGGTAAAGAAGTCTGTGATGTTTACAATAAGACACATGCTGAAACTGACTTTATGATTGCATATCCCGATGAAAACTGTTTTGATCCTGAACGGGAGTCTAAGTTCCTTTCAGATAAAACCAAGAGCCCTACCGATATAGAGATCGTTGCTATTGTGGATGAGAAAATCGTCGGGACCGGAGGCATTGAAGCAATAGGAACAATACATAAGCTGAGGCACCGTACTGACTTTGGCGTATGTGTACTTGAGGAATATTGGGGGCTGGGAATCGGGAAAGCCATTTCAGAGGCCTGTATAGAATGCGCCAAAAACGCTGGATTTGTACAGATTGAATTAAACGTTGTTTCGGACAATATAAGGGCAGTTGAAATGTACAAGGCTATGGGATTTGTGGAATTTGGACGTAATCCAAGAGGCTTTAATTCGAGGATATGTGGATATCAGGAAGTGATTTCCATGTACAAGATATTATAGAGAAGGCGACTGACCATTATGGTCAGCCGTCTTTATCTTTAAGGTCACAAATTGTTATTTAATCAATGATTTTTTATTACAGAAACAGCTATAATTCCCTGATTCCTTATGATGAACCGTTTCAGAGCCGAATTAATAGATAGAACGTGAAGAAGTAATTGCGGCTATTATGGAGAAACCTCCTGCACAAGAATTTTCAGTTGGATTTAGTGATTCCATGGATTCGTACCTGGTTGGAAGGACCGCAACTTTTGGTGGCATGTATTGCTACATGCATTTCCTTTACATTTGCCCTTTTGCTATGTGCAGTAATTGAAAAATTTGTTCCGCAGTTGTTGGGACAGTTTCCAAGATATCCTAAATAAAACCTCAGTTATGTGAGGGGATACATGATTACGGACAAAAAGCCGCAGACTTATATACAGGTGGTTTTTTAGAATAACTGATAATTACAAAGAAGAATTGGTGATACACATGGCAGAAGTATTAGCTGAAGGAACAAGAGGGACAATAACAGAACTACGACATTTTGGAGATATTGTTGTCTGTAATAGTAGTGGAGAACTTCTGTATACTGTTGGCGATCCGGAGTTTGTTACTTTTTTCAGGTCAACACAAAAACCTTTAATGGGGATAAATCTCTTCCTTTCCGGAGCGGCAAAGAGATGGCATTTTACACAGAAAGAATAAGCCATTATGTGTTCATCTCATTATGGTATGCCCATACATCAGGAAGTCATAATGGGGCTTCTTGATAAGATAGGTATTACACTTTATGATCTTAAAACCGGTAAGCCTTATTCGTTTTATCCTTCATATCGCGAGAAACAGCTAAAGGAAAACCAGGAGATGAAACAGTATAATTCTGACTGCTCGGGCAAACATATTGCTTTTATTGCTGAGTGCATTGCTTTGAATTATCCAATGGAAGGGTACGACAGTCCGGAGCATCCCATACAGAAGGATATTTTAAAACTGATATCAGATATTACGAGGATACCTGAAAGGGATATTGTTGTCGGAAATGATGGATGCGGAGTACCTGTACATGCTGTTCCAATAAAGAATATGGCTATGGCATACGCAAGATTTACTACACCTGAAAATCTGCCGAAGGAGTACAGGGATGGCGCAAAAATCATAGCAGAGTCAATGTGTAATGAACCTGATATGATAGCAGCACCCGGTGATTTCTGCACAGAACTCCTTCGTGTGACAAAAGGAAAGTTTATAGGAAAACTTGGAGCAAATGGACTTTTTCTTGTAGGAGTAAGAGGAAGGGATATGGGAATTGCAGTAAAAATCGAAGATGGTGATGTTTTTACTGCGCTTTATCCTGTTGTGATGAGTACATTAGATCAATTAGGGCTTTTGTCGGATGAAGAAAAATCAGCATTGAAAGATTTTTCAGAAACACCATTATTAAGTGACCACGGAACTGTTGTTGGGAATGTGCGTCCGGTATTCAAGTTGAGGCGTCCATAGTAGGAGAGGTATATCATGCAGGAACCTGTTAATGAGCGGAAATCGGTATTGATGAATATTGTAGCAATGCTGATTTTCGGAACAATTGGGATTTTCAGAAGATATATTCCTGTTTCCTCCGCATTTTTGGCATTCTCGCGGGGGCTTCTTGGTGGATTATTTCTTCTAATCTTTATTATGGTATTCCACAGAACATCTAAGGAGAAATCGGCACTTTCTGCTATAGTTGGTCTTGTTATCTCAGGTGCAGTAATGGGTGTCAACTGGATGCTTCTTTTTGAGGCATATAATCATACAACAGTTGCCGTTGCTACGCTTTGTTATTATATGCAGCCTACAATAGTTGTCTTATTGTCCCCGATCATTTTTAAGGAGAGATTGAAGTTAAAAGAATGCATCTGCGCAATCATAGCTATTTTAGGAATGGTTCTGGTGTCAGGTGTTATCGGCGGTGAAAGACTAGGGACCGGAAATATGTCCGGGATATTATTCGGTCTTGGTGCCGCGGTATTTTATTCTATAGTTATCATCATCAATAAAATAATCAGAGGGATCGAGCCTTATCAAAAGACTGTAATTCAGCTGTTTTCCGCAGGTATGGTCATGATTCCATACATGGTAGTAAAAGGCGGATTCTTCGGGGTAAGACTCGACCTGATTACAATCATACTGCTTTTTATCGTAGGACTTGTTCATACAGGAATTGCATATGTTCTCTATTTCGGAAGCATGGATGGATTGAGAGCGCAGTCGGTTGCCATCCTTAGTTACATCGATCCGGTTTCTGCATTGTTGTTTTCAGCTTTCCTCTTGAAGGAACCGCTAAATATTGCAGGGATCATAGGTGCAATAATGATTATTGGGTCCGCTGTCATTAGTGAGATGCAGATTGGGCTTCCAAGTGGGAAGTAAGTGCCTTTCTCTATTTGGGGAACAAGCTTCGGAGCATCAGCTCATGATATAGGTTACAGTAACATTTGCTGCAATATCGGATTCTCCCGGCATTATGACTGCATCCGAAGCTGCTTCAAGAGAATTCTTCATAACGGATCCGGATCTGTACTGAAGAGAAGTATTCTGATATCCTTCCGAGATGTTTTTTATCTCTACGATCTTCTTACCTGAAGCTTCAGCGAGAGCCTGAGCTTTCGTATCAGCATTAGCAATAGCTTCCTTTAGGGCTTCATTATAAGCATCATCATAGCCGGAGCAGAAGTAGGAGATGTTGTTCATGCTATTGATTCCGGCATCCACGCATTGAGATATAACATTGCCCGCATCCTCTATCTTAATGTCACTCACAGTCAGAGTGGTATCCACTGTATAGCCTGAAATTCGATTTCCGGCCTGGGCATCATAATCATACTGAGGATAGATATTGTAGTTTGATGTATTGATGCTTTTTTCTTCTACGCCAAGCTCCTTGAGTTTTTCAACAACCTTATTGGCATCCTCGCTATTCTTGTCCTGGGCCGTTTTCACGTCTTTGCCTTCAGTGGTTATGGAAAAGGTTATCATAGCCATGTCAGGGACAGCAGTGACCTTGCCGGATGCCGATACAGTGATGGTGTTTTCGGCTGAAACAGAAGATGTGGTGATCTGTGTCTGTAAAGGAATTGAAGGGATCTCATTAGACTGACAGCCAGTAAGTAGTGCCGTTGATGTGATAAGTGTTGCAAGTCCTATACAAAGAGTTATTGTTCTATATTTTCTCATGATGGTCTCCTTTGTTATAATATTTATCGTTCTAATCTTATACACAGGTTTTGTATTAAACAGGTCACAAAAAATTTGAAAAATTAGAAGGTGATCACAATGGACAAGAAAGAAAAAGAATTAAGCAAGTTCCTGAGTCTTATTCTTAGGCATAAACCGGAGGTCATCGGTATAAAGCTTGATGAGCATGGATGGGCAAACGTCCGGGAACTAATTGACGGGATAGGAAAAACACATAGGTTCAGCATGGATATGCTTGAAAAGATAGTAGCGGAAGATGATAAGCAAAGATATTCCTTTAACGAGGATAAGACGCTTATCAGGGCTAATCAGGGGCATTCTATTAACGTGGATGTGGAACTAAAAAAGACCATTCCTCCTGAAATCCTTTGGCACGGTACGGGCGAAAAGTATGTTGAGTCCATACTTGGGAAGGGACTTATCCCTAAATCAAGATTATACGTCCATTTGTCAAAAGACTATGATACGGCGGTCAAAGTAGGAAGCCGACATGGTAAACCTGTAGTATTCAAAGTATATGCCGGAAGAATGGCAGAAGAGGGATATGAGTTTTTTATGTCAGAAAATGGTGTATGGCTGTCTAAGCACGTACCAAAGGAATATATAGAAGTTTATAACCCGTATAGTGGTGAAGGGCTAAAGTAAACTCTATTGAAAGGAGCCCGGATTATGAGCAGTAATGACGATGATGAGTTTTTTGATATGTTTATGCTGGGAATCAACGCAGTCAAAGACAAGAGGCAGCGAGGTGTTTAAAACTACATATTACATTTGAGATAGATAACCGTCGTATGTTGGCGGGGTAAGTATATCCAGTCAATTTCGGCGTTTTAATCAAACAAGGAAGAAGGGGGAGATTATTAGATGAGACTGAAAATAGGGAGGATGCTACTGAGTCTTTTGCTATCGCTGGCGATGATGGTTCAGCCGGCATGGGCGGACGATGCTGTTCCTCAGGACGACGCACAAAGCGAATTCTATGCCGTCTACAACGAGAACGGAGGGATGCTCCACGGCCAGGGATCAGACGCAACGCATATCGTATATGTGCAGCCCCACGAGCTGTACTTCATTTATTCACCTGATGGCGTTCCACGAATCGAGGAAAATGACGAGAGCACATGGAAAGATGCACCGATATGCTGGAAGGTACCAAGCTCGGTAGCCTCGGCCGACGATGTACCTTGGAAAGAGTTTCTGACAGCTGGCGAGGTTAAGTCCGTCAGGTTCGGGGTGTCTGATAGCAATAAAAAGATGGCGCCGCGCAGCATGAACAGCTGGTTCGCAGGTGCGACCGACCTCATGTCATTCAACGACGCGAACCATGTCGACACATCGCACGTCACCGATTTCACCAACACTTTCGCAGGCGTGGCTACGGGCACGATCTCCGGTGACGAGAAAATCAAGCTCTATCTGGACCTGAAGGACTGGGACACCTCGGCTGCCACTTCCATGGACGGTATGTTCGCGGGTGCGAGTGGACTTAAGTCAATTACAATGGGCGATAAGTTTAGCTCCGCGAATCTGCTCTCTGCGAGCCGCATGTTCGAGGGGTGCACATCGCTTTCTGGTTCATTCACCCTCCCGAGCGGCTTCACCCTCGACAAGGCTACTGCGCTAGACGGGCTCTTCTCAGGATGCTCGAACCTAAATGGGGTTATCTTCCCTGCAGGCTTTACCGCTGGAAGCGCGACGACGATCGAAGGACTCTTCTCTGGATGCACAAAACTCACGCGTGTCGATCTAAAAAACTTCGCCCCCGAGTCGTGCACGAATGCTGACGATATGTTCAAGGGTGTCGAGAGTCTTAATGAGTTAAAGCTCGGTGCGAGCTCGTCGCTGGAGGGCGCGGAACAGACACAGATCGCGCTTCCTGACACGCCCAAGTACTGGCGCTTCAGCAATCGCCTTGTGCCCGATGGCGAGAGTGAAGACGCGACTCTGACCTATCCCGTAGGCAGTATCCTGAGCCCGGGAGAGCTGGCAGAGCTTTGGGACAGTGAGACAATGGCTGGCACCTGGGTTGCTTATGATGAATCTCTCAGTAGCAACGTCATCAACTATAAAGTGTTCGACGGTACCGGCATGACCTTAGCACTCATTCAGTGGAGGGAAGACTCCTCGCAAACAATCAACCTTAGCGACGGACGTGGCTTTAACCATGCGCGTGGTATCCACCAGACTGGGTGGACAACTGACGATCCGACCGTGATCGAGCCTGGCATGGCGCATGTCGAACCGACTTTCGCGTTGGGCGCACACGTCACATCCCCTAAAAGCGTGACACTCTATGCGACTTACGACGCCAACGAGTTTACGGTGACCGAGCCAGCACAAGTTACTTTCGATGGGAGCGACCACACCCCTGAGCTCGTGCTCACTGCGTTGGACGGCACGCCAGTCGCCGACGACGAGGTGGACATTGTCTGGACCGATGCTGCTGGAAAGTCCGTGGACGCACTAGTGGAGTGCGGAACCTACACCGCTACAGTAACGCCTCACGCGGACGGATACTTCGCCTACGCCTTGCCAAAGACCGTGCACCTCATTATAAAGAAAAATCAGGAACCCCCGACAGGTCTCACGGCGATCAAGGCATCAAGCAGCACATCAACAGACGGTACGATCAGCGGTGTGACAGATGCCATGGAGTACCAGAAAGATGGAGACATTGTATGGACCTCTGTTGGAAATAACGCGACTGAGATCACTGGCCTGACTGCCGGAACCTACATGGTACGCTATGCTGAAACGGCAGACAAGACCGCAAGTGAAGCTACCTCTGTTGAGGTAGGGATATGGAGTGCAGCTGAAAAGCATAATCATACTTTAGAAAAAGTGGAAGCTGTTGAACCGGGATGTGAGACTGTTGGAAACAAAACATATTACAGATGTATTGATGAAAGCTGTGACAAGTGGTTTGAAGATGAAACTATGATTTCTGAAATAACAGATAAGTCATCATTTATCATCAAAGCAACCGGCCACAAGTGGGGTGCCTATGAGGTCACAAAGAGACCAACCTATGATGAAGAAGGCTTAAAGGTATACACTTGTGAAAATGATTCGTCACATACCAAAGAGGAGACTATTCCAAGGCTTTCAAGCTCAAGCTCAAGTTCAAGTGACAATGATTCCGATGATGATTCAGATGACAGCGGAAGCAGAAGCAGTTCCGGATATTCATCCAAAAGCAGTGCTTCACAGGAACTGGTTGACCGGATCAATAATGTCACATCACGGAACGTACCTGCAGACCATCAGGCAGAGACGGGAGTACCTGCGAGTGATGTAGGCGGAAGATGGGCAAACAGTGCCGATGCTGATACATGGACCTATACAAAGTCAGACGGAACACTTGCAAAGTCAGAGTGGATGAGCCTTGATTACAATGGATTGAGATACTGGTACTACTTTGATGCCTCCGGAAACATGCAGACGAACTGGTTCGACTATAACGGAAAGAAATTCTATTTAATGCCTGATAAGGACGGATGGTGCGGCAGGATGGCTACAGGGTGGAAGAAGATCGACAACAAGTGGTACTATTTCGATATCACACCCGGCGAAACACAGGGTAGCATGTACACGGCAGCCATAACACCGGACGGACACACAGTCGGTGCTGACGGTGCGTGGAACGGCGTTGGTGCGACACCTGTAGGACAGGAGTAAGTAATATACGATGAAAAGAAAAGTGTTAAAAGGTTTTGAAATGCTCGTAGCTGAGGATTGATTCAAAAAATGGTATATGATGTCATTCACACCATAACAATGGATGATTTAAAAAAAAGGCAGCTATGTTTTGGATCTGCATTTTGGCAGGAAACATAGCTGTCTTTTTTTGATCTTTTTAAAGGTTTTGCTTAATTTGAAATAAACCATTTATCTACTGGCATATGCGGCGAGAAAGTAGCCTTTGACATGGAGACCGGATTCCTCAGTGCTCTCACCGGAGATATCCCTGTGAGCCTGGGCGAGTGTTTTTTATTGTGATAAAACGCATTATTTGCGGTAAAATAAAAGATATATATTTTTTATGAGTTTGATTCTGAAGATGCATAAAAAAGAAAATAAATGTAATTTCAGAATAAACGGTAGGCGTTGGTGGAGGGATGGGAATGAAAAAGAATCATATTAATCGTAAGATATTATCACTAATAATCATAACGGGCAGTTTGATAAGTGCTCTATGTTTAAGTGGATGTTCAAAAAAAGAAGATTCAAAAAAAGAAGGTTCTGAAATAGATGGAATTATTTCAAACATGACAATGGATGAAAAAATTTCACAGATGATTATACCGGCCATAAGAACCTGGGATGGTGAAAACGTCACAGATATAGATGACAATCCGGAACTAAGAGCCGCTTTGCAAAAGCATCAGTATTGTGGTGTCATTCTTTATGGTTCTAATATCATAGATAATGAACAGGTATATAATCTTGTGAAGGATCTTCAGGATAATAATAAACAGTCCGACAACGTTTCGGTTCATATCCCTTATATTATGCCTTTGGATGAAGAGGGTGGGATTGTCGTAAGACTCACATCCGGAACCAGAATGACAGGAAATATGGCAATAGGCGCAACAACGGATGCCGAAGGCAATGCCTTAAAAACAGGAGAGATAATAGGAGAAGAATTAGCAGCGCTAGGTTTTAATACAGATTTTGCACCGGATATCGATGTAAACAATAATCCTTCTAATCCTGTCATTGGAACAAGATCATTTTCAGATGATCCGGAGGTAGTTGCAAAACTCGGTAAGTCATTTGCAGATGGATTGAAGGAAAAAAATATAATTGCGACATATAAACATTATCCCGGGCATGGTGATACTGAGACTGACAGTCATATAGGGACTCCTTCAGTTGAAAAGACATATGACGAAATAAAAGAAGTTGAATTGGTTCCTTTTAAAGAAGCAATAAATAATGGTGCGGATATGATAATGACTGCACATATTACCTATCCATTGATTGATGATGAAGTAACATTTGGCGATGGAGTTACAAAAGGATATTATCCGGCCACTATGTCCAGGAAGATGATCACTGACATTTTGCGTGACGATCTGGGCTTTAATGGAGTAGTTGTTACAGATGCATTGGAAATGGAAGCAATAAGAACTGCGGGACTTGTAAAAGGCGAGGAAGGTACTGTGGAATACGGTATCAATGTAGCCAGAGAAGTCATTAATGCCGGTGTAGACATTCTTTTGATACCGACAGACCTTAATAATGAAGATGCTGCTGCCTATTATGATGACTATATAAATGGAATATCTGAATTGGTTAAGTCCGGAGAAATCAGCTCAAAGAGAATTGATGAGAGTGTAAGACGTATATTGGTAATGAAAAATAAATATCATATTTTTGATATTGACGGCGGAAGCATAGATGAGAGTGAAGGCAAAACCAATTCTGAAAATCATATTGAAGAGGTAGGCTCTAAAGCACATCATGAGGATGAGATGGAAATTGCCAGAAAAGCAATAACTTTGTTGAAGAATGATGAAGATCTTATTCCTTTAGCACAAGATAAAAAGGATATTGTTTTCCTTGGAAGACAAAAGAACGATTCATGCACAATTAATTATGCTATTGATGAAATGAAGAAAGAAGGTCTTATTTCTGAAGATAGTAATATAAGTGTTGAGTATTATTATGATTCTTCTGCAGATGTAAAACTTAATTATACAGATGATATGAAAAATAAAATATCAAGTGCTGATATAGTTATTGCATTTTCATATGCATCAGGCAGCGCTTTTTATGACAAGGAGAATCCACAATACATAGCGCTTCATTCTGCACTGAAGGACGTTCATGATAATGGAGGTAAATTTATCCTTCTGAGTGAAAATCTTCCTTATGATGCAGCGGTCTATAGTGATGCCGATGGTATAGTTCTTTCGTATATGGGTTCGGGACTAAATATAGATCCTACAGATAAAACTTCTGATGGAGTTAGTAAAGGTGCCATTAATGCAAACATCATCGCCGCTATCGAAACTATTTTCGGTTACAATAAACCAAATGGTAAACTTCCGGTAAATGTACCTGAACTTACTGAGTTGGAAGATGGCACATATGGTTTTGGCTCAAATTATCTGTATGAAAGAGGCAGTGGATTATTAACGGAATAGAACTTAAGTTTGAAATGAAAAATGGAATGGGAAAAGTATGTAGACCATGCAAATCATGACCTCTTTGGCAATGCAGGTGAAACCTCTGACTCCATAAGGATTCTGTCGGATGATGAACTTGACATGGTATCTGCTGCGGGAGGTATAGCAGAGAGACATAATTTTCTTAATCAGTAAGGAAACACTTAACTGGGCATTTGAAAAATGCGGGCATCTTAGGATAGATACACATGGAGATAATGTTGTAATGCAGAATCTTCTAAAGAAGCTTGGCTTCACAAGATGTGGGACGATCTATGTTGAAAAAGACGATTATCCAAGGATTGCTTTCGAAAAGATCCGGGATTAACCAAAATATTAAAGGATACGAAGAGAACGTATCATTTTCAATCGTTTATTTTAGGAGGACATACATGAATCTTTCTACAGCTTTATCTTTAATCATTACGGTTTTTGTATGCGGAATACTATATTACAGGATGGTTAAAAGAGAAATCCCTGAGCCTATTGGCTGGATACAGGCCCTTGTACCGATTGCCTTAGGTATGGCCACGATGGAAATCTCAGGTTTTATAGGAGTTAAGCTCTTTTTTGCAAATACTGCATTAAGGACTGCAGTTGATCAGATGCCTTCATTAATGGGATCGCTTGTAAGTGCCTTTATGGCCGCCGGCATGCCGGAAGAAGTTATCAAGTTTATTGCAATCATCTTGTTTGCCACAATCTTTAAACCAAGACTGAAAAACGTTTATGAATATATACTTTTAGGAGCAGCTGTTGGATTTGGATTTACGATAATGGAAGAAATGGCATACTCAGGTGATGATACTTGGATGGAGATTATATATATGCTCCTTAGAAAGGTATCAGTTCCTGCCCATATGGCTTTTAATATGTTGATGGGCGAGTTTATCGGAATTGCAAGGTATAGGAAGGTTTTAAAAAAAGAATCTTCGGTCAGCTATTATATTATCGCTTTATTTGCACCGATAATTATACATACGATTTACGATGCCTTCACAGCTTTAAACAAGTTTATTGTAAATCCGGACAGTTTTGTTTCCGGGATTATATTGGTTCTGGTAGGGTATATAGGATTGCCAGTGTGGATCATATATATGCTGATAAGATGCAAAAAAAAGACAGGTGATTTTTGCAGCATGATTCTGTTGCCGGAATAGATTATAAATACAATATATTTAAATGAGACTGTAAGCTATATTTAAACCCTTTTTGTTTTCAGAGTTTTCGCATTATGACAATAACGGTGGTATAAAACATGATAAAAAAATTAATTGGTGTGGTGTTAATACTCGTAGGCGGATTCTTCACGTTTGCAGCTACAAAAGCTGTTTTTGCCAATCCTGCGACTGTAAATCAACTGGAAGAAGCTCCGTTCATAACCGACGGCAAGGTGGATCCTGCTAATGAAGGAAAAGATATCATATTGCTGGTATCAACTGATTTAATTGATAATGCTGAAGATTATGAACTTGGTTTGAGATTTAAATATCCGGTGATTCATCGTGAAGTTGAAGAGCTGAAATATGACGGTGTGGATCAGATCAAATGGGAACGTTTATATAGTTTTAACAATGAAGAAGCATTAACTGATGAGGTTTTCTTCGGAAACATAAACGGTCTTGAGTACGAGGTTGACAGCAGTTTGTTGATCAGTCTTGGAGGAAATTCAAAACAACTTCAAAGAGCTGATTACAATAATGAGGATCTTCAGGCTCTTTTTGATGAAATTCAGGGTCTTCGTGCCGAAGAATATAATGATATTCTCTATATAACAGATACTGATTCTAGGTATTTTAAAAACTGTGATGAAAAAAAAGCTTCTGACCTATTGTGGAATGATTATACCGAACAGGTAGGTGCCATAAGGATAAGCTACCGCGGAACCGTAGTTGATAACATTGATTCAATTGCTCTTATTGGCAAGCAGGCAGGTAATCGGCTTGAAAAATCCGATACCATTGATTCTATATCTTTCTTTGAGAATATTCACAGTAAAGAAGAACTTATGAAAGAACATAAGAAAACTTCTGTATTTGGTATCGGATTTGGTTTGATTGTGAGTATAGCTTTATTATTGTCCGGTGTATTCCTTATTGTTAAGAGTTAACTTGATTACAATGGACAAGAAAGAAAAAGAATTAAGCAAGTTTCTGAGTCTTATTTACTGTATTCCCTTAACCCGTAGTAATAGTATTTTCTGATCCGTTCTTTTAATGTCTCCGGCTCCAGCACCAGAGCATCCCGGCCAAAACGCTTGAAGTATTCCTCGAGCTGCAGTTCAGGCCAGTCGAAATGATACAGGTCGCCTTCTGTCTTTGAAACGATAGGTCTGTTCTTGGTCACGACCTTGAACTTTTTAATGCCGAATTCCGTCAGTCTTACAACTGCATGCACATCAGGTGATACTGAATGAGGGCTCCGGATGGCCTTCTCTCTAAGTTCCTTTAAGATCCCGTCATCAATACTGAATGTGTCTTTTGTCACAAAAACACTCCTTAATCTTGAAATCCTGAAGGTCCTTAGCTTTTGGATAGCCTTATCATTACATAGAAGGTAGTTACACTGTTCTTCTTTTGATGGAGCTATAACATAGGGCTCAACAAAGTAAGACTGTTCTTCTCCGGAGGTAGTATTGGTGAATGACATTATCCGGTGTTCTTTAAGCGCTCTTTTTATATCATCATAGGTGTCTTTAAAGATGATAGCCTCTCTTTCGCTCCTTGGAATCGACAGGTATGACTTGAACATGTCCTTCAGATACTGGGAAAGGGAGGTATCCTTCAGCAGGTTATTCTCTATGATCCTGATAATTCCATAGGAAGATCCGCTGACTGTAAGACTTAGGGCAATGTTTTTTGTGCTGTGCCTGTCATCGGGTTTCACATAGGTACTTATGATCTTTTCAGCCAAAAGCTCTGCATCTTTGCCCGTCATTGATGTCATACTCTTAAGGTCATTTGTGATGTTTAAGAGAAGATGTTCACTGTCGTGCCGGTACTGATCAAAATAGTTCACTATCAGAGTTTTAATAAAGGCATTAAGGTTTACTGAACCATCTTTTTTTGTAAATTCAAACAGCTCCGCATCATTTATGAGTCTTGTCCTGGTATCTTCAGAAAGATAGATCTTATATTTTTCAGTCATGATGACCTCTCTTATTTGGGGTTGTAATCTAGTGGTATTATAACAAATAATCCTATAAATATATATATAATTGGGGTTGTAAAGCTCTTTCAATCTGCATCTATTTATCACCTTAGTATTGGGTTAAGATTAAAACACAACAGAAAGACACATACAGCAATAATCTTCATAAGGCCGGGATAAATAGTTCCGGCTTTATGTGAAAGGAACAGATATGAAAGCAATAGAGATAAAAGGAAAAGTCAATACAGCGCTCTGCTATGCGAAGGTTGTAGAAGACGAGGCAATAGAGCAGATAAAAAGAATGTGTGATTTTCCAATGACCGAAGGCTCAAAAATCAGGATTATGCCTGACGTACATTCAGGTAAAGGATGTACTATCGGTACCACAATGACAATAAAAGACAAAGCAGTACCAAATGTGGTCGGGGTAGACATTGGGTGCGGGATGTACACCGTTAACCTCGGGAAAAAGGATATCGACCTTGAGAAGTTTGATATGGCTGCTTTTTCAATACCTTCCGGAATGGACGTCTGGGAAGGAAGAATCGAGAGGTTTGATCTTACGGAACTAAGATGCTACAGGGAACTCAAGAATTCAAGGCGTCTTGAGAGATCCCTTGGGACTCTTGGCGGAGGAAACCATTTTATAGAGATCGACAGGGCAACAGACGGTACAAATTATCTTGTCATCCATTCCGGATCAAGGAATCTCGGCAAGCAGGTGGCTGAGATATATCAGACACTTGCTGTGGATCTCGACAAAGGGATCGGAGAGTATCTTGAGGCAAGAGAGGAAATCATAAGAACTTACAAGGAGCAGGGGAGACGCAAAGAGATACAGGCGGCGCTAAAAGAGCTCTATGATAAGAAATATAATGAAGGTCCAATGACAATGCCGGAGGATCTTTGTTATCTTACAGGCAGATATCTAGATGATTATCTACATGATGTAGAGATATGTCAGCGTTTTGCAAAGAGGAACCGTGAGAAGATGGCGGAGATACTTTTAGAGAAGACAGGACTATCATACGGTGAGGCATTCCATACAATCCATAACTATATAAATACTGATGAGATGATTTTAAGAAAAGGAGCAATTGCCGCACATAAGGGGGAGAAAGTTCTTATCCCAATTAATATGAGGGATGGTTCTGTTCTTGCCATAGGAAAAGGAAATCCCGAGTGGAATTATTCGGCACCGCATGGCGCCGGAAGGATAATGTCCAGAAGCAAGGCTAAGTACAATCTTTCAATGGATGAGTACAGAGAGTCCATGAAGGATGTTTATACAACTTCAGTGTGTGAGGCTACCATTGACGAGGCTCCTATGGCTTATAAATCACTTGATGACATCATTAATGTGATAAAGGAGTCAGTGGATGTGATAGAGGTAATGAAGCCGATTTATAATTTCAAGGCAGCAAATTAAGAATATCCAGGTCATATCTATAAGGTGTGGCCTGGATATTTTTTGTATAAACAGTTGAGTCGATTTACGATTTTTGAAGAGACAGTGACTATCAAATTTGATATTTATCAGATTCAGAAAAGAGTATGTAGTAAAAACGTAGCTGTTTCAGATGTCAATAGTTGGTATCCATCAAATACTCCGTAAATTCCCTAAAACTACCGTTCAAACGCTCAACTCTGACCGAATAGACATGAAAATCAACCGAATAAACAGGAAATATTGTAAAGGAAATATGGACATGATAGAGTCGAATCATCAAGAAACGGAATGAAGAATCAACGGAAGATTCTAAGAATAACAAGGAGGAAACCAAAATGTCAGATAATAAGAATATAGAGCTTAATGATGAAATGATGGCAAAGGTAACTGGCGGTGCTGAAGAGATGATAACAGAATCAATTCTCTTCAAGATCGGTGAAAGAGTAGTGTATTTGGATGGTGGAGCAATGATCGGAAAGATAAGGGATGTCTATCCAAATGAAAACAACATTTTGGATTCAAGATATAATGTAATATTCCAAAATGAAGTTAAGCGCAATATCAGACATACACGGTTAAGGAGAGTTAACAGCTGAATTTCAATAAAATTTTGACTCATACAGGAGGATAAGAATTTAGTTTTTCAATTAAAATGCACACAGTATGCAGCGTCACTTGAAAAGGTAAATGCTTAATTTCGGGGTATTATCAGTTTTGCAAAGGTAACTGCATAAAGGTAACTGCATAATACAATTATTTCGCAAAACCCTTGTTTAACGAAATGATTAGGAGAGATAATAGGAAATTTCCGGTTGGCCCGGATGTTTCGGCAATATTTAATTGTTGCCGAAGCTTCACGATGTGCAAGAGAATAATTTATTCCATCGTGACCCTGTGCAATACCGTCACACTTATGAGGTTGGATGCACTTACTTTCCATTTGGAAGCCCAATCTGCATCTCACTAATGACAGCGGACCCAATAATCATTATTGCACCTATGATCCCTACGATATTTAGCGGTTCCTTCAAAAGGAAAGCTGAAAACAACAATGCAGAAACCGGATCGATGTAACTAAGTATGGCAACCGACTGCGCTCTCAATCCATCCATGCTTCCGAAATAGAGAACATATGCAATTCCTGTATGAACAAGTCCTACGATAAAAAGCAGTATGATTGTAGTCAGGTCGAGTCTTACTCCGTAGAATCCTCCTTTTACTACTATGTATGGAATCATGACCATACCTGCGAAAAACAGCTGAATAACAACTACCATAATCTTGTTCCGGTCCGGATTTTTTCATAAAAAAAGGGCCCTAATCAATCGATTGATCAGAGACCTTTTCCCATATTGCAATGCTATTTAAACATGAAATTATATGTCAGTACTGAGAGAAAAACGTAAGAAAAGCACATCTACCATACCTTAATGTCTGTGTATTTTCTGGAACTATCAAAATTTCACTATAACCTTTTATACAGCTCTACAAATTCAACTGCCATATCTTTTATGGCCATGGCGTCCATCAGAATATCCTGAGCATGTACCATCATAGACATCATAGGAATATACTCACCATTTATTTCCGATTGAATCATAGCGGTCTGAATCTGATGTGCCTCAAGAAGAGTTTCGTCACAATTTTTAAGTAATTCATCAGCTTCTTCAAAATTCCCTTTTTTTGCAGCCTGAATTGCCTTCAGAGCATTATCTCTGGCCTCTCCGCCATTTACGATCATTCCCATGAGCATCTCACTATAATCGTCTTCATTGAAATTATTAATATCCATACACTTCTCCTCATAGTTCATCTATACGGTTTACACTACTATTCTATCGATTCATTTTCATAATTATATTACTAAAAAAATACGAAGATATCTTTTATTTTTCCTACAGTCGTTCAATAGTCATTTCTATTGATTCTTCTTCGAGAGAATTGCAAGTATTTATCAATCCCTTATAATAAGTTCATCTGCATTATCCAGCCACGCTGCAGTACCGTCATCATTAGCAAGTATCAAAGCTCCATCGTCTCTCTTTTTCCAATGAAGTTCATGATCAATATAACGGTTGCCCCCATAGGAACCTGAACCAAGATTTGCAGCCTGATCGAAGCGATCGGTATATTCGTGTTCATTAAGTTTTGAACTTCCGTCAGTTAATATCGTGAAAATGAACCAGTCATCATCCTTGAAGCTGAATCCATAGCCATTCTCAGTCTTGTTCATGCTGAGACGTCCCACATCATTTTTATACTGCTCTTTAACAGTAATAGTGCCGTTGCGGCTTTCTTCCCGATAATATTCTTCCTTATATTCTATAAAGAAATCCTCAAAGGGCTTTCTTACATATCTTTCGTATTCGGTATTTCTTCCGTTGCATGTAACTTCAATGTAGTAAGGCCCCATGCTATCCGGAGCAAATATATCTTCTTTCAATGTTCCGGGATGCTGACAGAGTGAAACATATCGAAAATACAGTCCTTCCGTTTTGTTAAGACTGTCAAAAAAAGCCATATTATATTTTTGAAGATCGCAATCTTCGGGAATGGTAATGTCTCCTTTCACGCATATCACAGGTCTCTTATCCGACTTCTTTACAAATTCATCTATAAGGACGCATGCCTCCTGATTCCAGTTTATGATATCGTCTTCATTTCGGTTCAGAAATTCCCTCATTCCTTCGGGATCTGCTTCGGTCAGTGCAATTACGAGTTCTCCCGGAAGCATTTCAACATCCACAGACTTTTCATCATGTGCCTTTCCTTTGCGAAAGAGCGTTGCCTCCTGCTGCATGGAAACATTAAACCCTCTGAAACTGCACTCAGGACTTTTCCCGGAAAGCTTAAGAGCTTCAAGAATATAGGGCTTTACCCTCTCGGTAAGAAAATTCATATCTCCTTCGAGAAATACTTCCCCGTTTTCAATCTTAACCTCATACTTCCGGTCCATTTCCCCGTCATTAAAGCTTCCGTCAACAATATCCGAAAGATAATAGGGACCACTGGGATACCTCTCAACGTAAGCCTCCGCTGAAAGCACTTTTGACCCGGGAATGTATTCATCCAGCCAGGCCTGCATTACCGCACTGCCCTTTTCCTCCATCTCTGTTTTTTCAGATTCTTCATACTGCGGTCCATGACAGCTTGAGAATCCAGATAAAATGATCACAGAAAAAATCATCGTAATGAATAAGATTACTCTTTTGTTCATATCTCTTTATCCTTCCAACTGGATTATATGTAAATTTAAATCTTATCCCACCTTGTCAGTCCGTATTTGCATCCAAAGAAATAACAGCTGTCACATTCGATGATGCATTTGACCTCATTATCTGAAAGTCCGTTTTCCTGGCTCAGAATCTGTCCTTCAAGTGGAGTAGTATTAAGCTCTTCAGGATTCTTAAGAATGATGATTCCTTCCGCTTCTGTGGTGATAAAGAGCCGTCCGGCGGAATCCATGAACAAGTCCCTGACCTTCATCCCCGGAATACCGTCATTCTGATCCAGGTTAGCGGTTATAGTCCATTTTTCATCTGTTTTTTCGGCAATACTTAAACCTCCGTATATCATCTGACCGCTGCCAATGAGAACTTTGGTGTCTGAAAGCGGAAGTATCGCATTTATGTAGCTATGGGGAATACCGTCGTCAACATTCAGATAAGTCCATCCTGCATCCGAAAAAATGCTTATGCCTCCCTTTTCCCTTGCAAGATAGGAACCAAACCACAGTTCATCACCAACTTTCTTTATGACCTGAACCACATCTTCTGAGAGTCCCGACTCTGTTGTCAGTATTTCGTCCACAACCCAGGATCCTTCCCTGAGACTTAAATGCGCGGCTCCGTTCTGACTTCCTGCCCAGAGACCGTCTTCATCTGCCAGAAGTGTATTTACGCGGCCTTGGGGGATTTCAGGGGAACTGAATCTATATACCTCATTATACTCCATGTCAAATGCACTTAAACCGTCCTCATGTCCTACCCAGATGAGACCGTCCTCCGTCTTTGTAATCATGGCGGAAAAGATCATATGTATATCCGGATCCAGCTTTTTTATCGTTTCACCGGTATCTCGATTGATAATGAATACACCTTCTCCCGTACCTGCCCATACCTCATCCCCGTCGTCAAACAGTGCTGAGATTTCCGTACCTGCCATAAGTACCGTTAATGCTTCATCCTTTTGCGTCACCGGTTTTCTCGTTAAGATCTGATAGGCGATACCTGAAATTATGAGCAGTCCGAATATTATTACAAGTATCAATATGCTCTTTTTATTCATACTTATCTCCAGTCCTACACCTTAGTACTGCGGCGCAAGTAGTACTTACATGCAGTTTTCACAGTATGTGGCCCTCTTCCATATATAGGTGTCTGTCACAAAACGCCAATGCTTCTGCTTCACTGTGTGTCACCAAAATGGCTGAACATTTTCCCTCACAGAGCTCCCTGGTGCGTTTGATAATGTTTTCCTTCAAGTCTTTGTCAAGATTCGAGAAAGGCTCATCCAACAGCAAAAGCTCTCTCTCACAGGCAAGGGCTCTTGCAAGAGCAGCCCTGCGGGCCTGTCCTCCGGATATCTGATATGGGTAGCGCTTAAGTAAATCACCAATTCCGTAAGCATCCGCAAGTTCCCTGACAGTCTTATCCCTGTGTTCCCTGTCTTTGTGAGGACATCCGAAAAGGATATTTTCACTTACCGTCATATTATTGAATAACAAACTGTCCTGGAACACCATAGATACTCCTCTTTTGTGAGGAATACAGGAAAGCGGTTCGTTATTCTTTGTGATGGTTCCTGAATCAGCCATTATGATACCGGCGATAATCTGAAGAAGCGTTGATTTACCGCAGCCACTCTCTCCCTGTATGGATATAAGCTCACCATCATCTATACTAAGGGAAACATTATCCAAAGCCCTTACTGATGGGTATTCTTTTATTATACCTTTTATCTCGAACATATTGGTCTCCATTCCCTCATAAACGATAGGAGGCACAGATAAAAATCACTAAACTGATTCTAACCACTGTACCCACATTACCAATTGGAAATATTTCTTCTTTGAAACCACTTTGAAAGTGAACATACAGTTCCCATCATCACCAGGCTCACCACCATCTGCATCATGCAGAAAGCCGTCACCTTCTCTGAGGAACCATAGTGAAGATAGTTATATATCTTAACAGACATAGGTTCCCTTCCTGGCATCATTAGCACAAGGGAGGTCCCCACATCCCCAAGGGCAAGCAAAAAAACTGTTATGCCTGCAATGATAAGTCCCGGCACCATTAGCGGAAGCTGTACCCTCAGGAATGCACTGCCCCTATGGTTTTGCAGAAGCTTCGCTGCACGAATCCTGTCACGGTCTATCCTTAAATAACAGCCGTATTGTATGAGCACAGCAAATGGCATATAACGTATGGCCAGGCCTAAGCCGGGAAATAATGCTCCGTTCCTTAAAACATATAAAGACGTTGAACTGAAGAGTTTCAAAACTCCTATGCCAGTCAAAACCCCCGGAATACACAAGGGAAGCACGGCAATCACCCAGACAATGGTTTTAAAGCTCATATCATCTTTTGAGAGCAGCAATGCCATTGCCGCCGAGGGCACAGTCAGGATAAGCACAGCAATCAGCCCGGAAATACAGGAATTCCATAGCTCTGAAGATGCCGAAATCAGATCATCGCCCAAATTCTGCATAGAAGGAATAAATGAAATAATCGGAAGAATGATCTGAAGTAATGTCAGTAAAACAGCAGTCACTCCTGCCGCCTTCAGCCACTTTGAATAAGCAGGTTTTATCCCTGTCTCAGCCTTCATGGTATAGGAAATATTCTTCAAAGGCAGAAGTGAAAATATGATTACAACAGCAGATGTAAGCATTAGCGGAAAAGAAAGATACAAAGAATGTACACTCTGTCCCGCCGCCGAGTAATCGCTGAATATCTCCATGGAATAAACATTAACCTGAAACAGTGACGGTATTGAATAATCTGTGATGGATAAAACAAATATGATAGCACCGATGGCCAGAAGCCAGGGGAGCTGTTTTGGGAATATCACTTTGAAAAAGACTTTGTCTGCATTGTCAAATAACAAAGCTGCGGACCATTCCTTTTCATTAACCTGATCAAGAGCGATAAGTGCCGCTGCACAGGCAAAAGGCAGGTATACGAAGGTCTCCACCACAACACAGGGAAATATTCCTGCCATTCTGTATCTCAAAACCTCCGGGAAGTATCTTCCCATGAACCTGAGAAAATTCATGTACGAAAGTGCATAAATATATGGCGGTACCGGCGCCAGTGTGAGAAAAAACCAGCGCAGCAGCGACCGCCTGCTAAATTCCGTATAAATCCACAGTGACGCAAAAACCGAAATCATAAGGCAGATCGCCACAGTGAAAAATGCTATCACGAAAGAATTGACCATCAATCCTGCCCTGCGAGCGTTTAGAGAGACTTCTCCCTCAAGTCTTCCCGAAATCATAAAGCAGATTACGGGAAGAAAAGTAAGCAGCATATACACAAGGCATACTGTTGTGATTTTACTGTACTGAAAATATTTCCTGCATGTCATTGCTTGCTGTCTCCAGCATATCATATACTTCCACAAGGTTTACATTCATACCTTTGACTTTCAGGCCCTCGACCGGTGCATCCGGTCTTATGGACAGATCAAAGAATCCCATATCGATAAGCTCCTTCTCCATGTCCAGAGAGATAATGTAATCAATGAATATCTTTGCATTATCTTCATTGGGAGCGCCCTTTATCATGGCTACGGTATTGGGGGTGATCAGGTTGCCGAGGCCTCCCTCCTCCTGATCGGTGAAACACATTTCAACGGGAGCACCATCTTCCAAAGCTTCCTTGGCATCATCAGTGTCGGTATAACCTATCTTAACCTGACCGGCAGCAGCCATGTCCTTGGTTACGGAATTTCCGTCCACTACCTGTACTCCGCTGTCCTTAAGCTTCTGAAAGAATTCCTTGCCCTTTTCTGCACCGATAGCTGCATAAATGGCAGCCGCCTGAGTACGAGTGGTACCGAACATGGGGTATGCTATAGCTATCTGATCTCCCTCATATTTCCCATTTGTAAGGTCAAATATTGATGCCGGATAATCCTTTTCTTCGAGAAGATCCGTGTTCACAAGCAAGGTTCTGGCTCTTCCGCCAAAGGCCGTCCAGTACCCGTCCTTATCTTTATAGGCATCAGGAATATCAGAAGCTACAGGCGAAACATACGGTGCCAATGCTCCCTGTTTCTCGAGTTCTATGGTCTGGGCAAATTCATTGTTCCAGAATACATCACACACCGGATGCTCCATTTCCATGAGTATCTTGTTTGTTAGTCCCGTGGTTTTATTTGCTTCAAGATCATATACAGGGTTCACCTTTATTCCGGTGGCTTCTTCAAATTCCTTGAAGATTTTTTCTGAATGCACCTGATCCACGGCGGTGTAGATATTCACTTCGCCTGAACCCTTTGGAGGTTCTGTTTCGGGCTTTGGAGCTTCTGTTTCAGGCTTTGGAGCTTCTGTCCCGGCTTTTGCCGCTTCGGTTTTTACTCCTTCAGTCTCAGTTTTTGTTGTATTGCCCGCACATCCTGTCAGCAATACAGCAACCAGTCCTGCCGCAAACATTCCTCTGATTCCGATTATTTTCATTTTTCCTTCCTCCCCAATATATTGTTTTTTTAGCCTTGATATACGGCATTTACAAACCTATCTGTCCAACTTTTTTATTGATAATGTTTTTTAGTTTCTCTTTGCAAACAGACCGGGGCTAATGTTAATTCATTCCGCAATAGTCCAAACGTTCCAAAACCGTTTGAGTATTCGTTTCGATCAACGGCTCCGAAGAATTCCTAATTTCGTTTCTTGTTGCCGCTGTTTTCATTGCAAGCCCAGGGGTTCTAAGCATCCTATATACTTTTGCTGCATCTTCATCCCTGATTTCTGCTCCGTTGACAGGGTTCGACCCCGGTTTCATGAAATGCCCTGCACGATAAATAATATCTTCAGCAAGCATTTCCGAATCCCTTTCAAATGCAGCAACAAATTTCTCAGGATCATCGTGCATCTCTTCCAGCTTGTCCATTACCATCTGATATGCTACCGGTACCAGTGCCTGCCGTATCTCGTAAATTCGTTTTTCCTGTGCCCCGATAAGTTCAAGATACTTGCTTCCCTCCGGCACAAAGAGAAAATTAATTTCTTTTGTGCAGGTGTTTGCAAGACAGATCTCACCGGATTCTTCAAAGGTCACAAAATAGAGCCACCCGCTTGGTTCAGTAGTTTCATCATACACCCTTCCCATTTCACGAAGGTCGTCAATGCTTAGCCATGCTCCCGTGGAGATATCCTGCCAGGGACCTGCCACGGAGCTAACGCTCTCTACAGCTTCCCTGAATGATTTATATCCTTCCATAACCGTCCTCTCTTTTTTGGGAACGTCACCCGGTTGAAATTCTACTTCTTCTTCGGCTGACGCTGCATATCAGGTTTTCATAGAAAACCTGATACAAACTCCTGGATACTTTTAAAGTGGCTGCTGTGCATTGCTTCTGATGGCATCTCTGTATTCCTGGATCTTTCTTTCTTCAGCAAGCCTTGCATTCTCCGCCTTTCTGTTGGCAAGATCCTTCAGCATTTTTTCATTGTGTTCCTTGGTAAGATCGCGTTCGTACTTGCCCATCTCTCCGGTAACCTTGTCATAAATATCCTTAGATTCATTTTTTATAGCATCAGTGACAAGTCCAAATGCTTCTTCTGCCTTCTTATTCTCAACCCATGTATCATTTCTTAATTTCTCCAGGGACTCAAGACCTTTCTTAGACATTCCGTTCTGTTCGGCTCTTGCCATATTGGCAGTATCATTCTTAAAGGTTTCCATACGGTTTTCTTTCTGCATATCTTTGACCTTATCAGCCAGATGATCAATTCCACCCTTGACGCCTCCGTTAAAGGCCGCAGAACCAACTCCGTCACTCCAATCCTTTCCTTCTTCAAGGTTGGACCAGACCTTCTTGGCAGCCTCACCGGATGCTCCACCTGTAATCTTATCCATCTTATCTGTCACATAATCAACAGTTCCGTTAAACGCTGCCTTCTCCAGACCGTCGTTCCATTTCTTTCCCTGCTCAAGATTCTTACAAACCTGTTTTGATACTTCGCCGCCTACTTTTCCGGTAAGCTTAGCACTCCAATGCCAGCCATCTCCGCCCATAACTCCTGCTGCTTTGTCAATACACATTTCTGCAGAGGTCGAAAGGAAAGCCTTCCCCATCCCTTCGGCGCCCTTGCCGTCAGCATATGCCTGACTCATATTGGAAGCATACTTCTTTGTTATGTCGTATATATCCTTGATTTTAGTATTACCGGTAACATAGGAAAGTCCGGTCAGACTATAGTCAGCAACCTTCTCGGTTACTTCCGCGATTTTTGTCATCTTGTCCCAGTATTCACCATCGGCTTTATATTTTTCCGCATCCTTCCAAGCTTCTCCTATGGCCTTCTCCATGGCCTTCATGATGGATTCCTTATTATCAAGCTCGCCACCGTATTTCTGCCACATCTTGAAGAGTTGCTCAGCTTCTCTTTCTTCCTTTGCCTGCTGAGCTTCCCATTTCCATTTATCCTCAAGGTACTGCATGCCATCTCTGGAAAGCTTGGAATTCTCTATACGCTGTCTTTCAAGCCATTCCTGAAGGCCTTTGTTGGCATCCTGGTAATACTGTGTATTGGAGGTAGCATTATCATAGCTTATAAGCAGATCTTCAAGGTCATAATAATTACCATTCTCACCTATATACCTTGGGTTACCATTTTCATCATAACCTACGAGACCATACTTCTCTCGCTTTCCCGTTATAGGATTTACGAAGCTTACATCGCCTTCATCATTAAGGCTCCATTCCTTCGGCCTTTCAGGGAAATCATATGGATTCTGAGACGGTGCAGGCGGAACCGGCTCCGGTGGTATATAATCTATTATTCCAGGCGGCATTGGTGGAATGATCGGCCACCCAAACAGGATAGCCAAATCCCAGAAGAACGGTGGTAAAAAGGAACTTCCGAGGGACTTTGGGAATCCGTTATTATGCATGAGGCCACTTAATGTCCTTCCCGATTCGGACCATCCGTTATCATCCGCGAATGCAGTAATGCAGTTAAAAAGCATTGCCCCAAAAGCCACTACGATCATCATCGGAATCATATTCATGGCCTGCTTGCTGCCTCCGCCTCCCAGAACAAAGATCGCCGCAACAAGACCGGCACTTACAAGAAAACGGAAATAAAAATTATAATTAAACAGAAACCATAGTATGACATTAATAGCCGAGTACATAAACAAACCTACGGCCATATAATACATGATCAGCATGCCTTCGGAAAACAAAGGTACTTTAGTTTTACTGCCATTGTGAAGTCTGCCGTCTGCTGAACGCAAGCGGAAAAACAGATATCCGATATCACTTTGACCTCCCTGTCCAAAAGAAAAATATAAAAGTACAGCAAACACAGGTACTGCAAAAGGATTTCTGATTATGAATCCGAAAATCACAGCGCAGCACAGTCCTAAACGCATATAAATATTATTGGAAAGATTTGAGAGATCTATATAACCGTTGGTGGTGGCTAACTCTTTTGCATTTTCTGCCATCCTCTGTCCATCAGACATGGCTTGATTGTTGGGCATGCCCTGGTTGTTTTGCATTCCCTGATTATATGGCATCCCATTATTAGGCATACCTTGATTGTAAGACATTCCCTGATTTTTGGGCATTCCTGTCCCCGGGCCTGAATTTGTTTTATTTGCAGTCGGATTCGGCTGCACGCCCAATGCCTTCTCATAATGATCCCTCATGGGTATGGCACTTGAGAAATCTTCGGATATGGCTTTGGAACCACCCTGTTTTCTTCTCATGAGCAGTCTGGGAAACAATAGGCCAAGCGCGAAGGTCAGTGGAGCTACAAGATTGCCGGTCAGTGAAAGGCCGGCAGTTTCAAAAGGAGTAACCCCTTTATAGGCTGAGCCTGAATATACTCCTCCTCCGATAAGGTATGGAATAAAAGAAAGACTTCCCCATGGGCCTCTTCCAGCCCACATGGTATCATTAATCACAGACCAGAAATAAACATTGAAAATAGTGGTCGCTATTGTAACGACCAACATCATCACCAGCATTGCGGGCAGATTCTTGAAAAATCCCGTTATCCTTTGCTTTATCTCTGCCTTAATCAAAGCCATATATGATCTGGGGGCTTTCGGATCTGCACAATATTGCCGAAATGTAGGTTCCTGGAATCTCAGATCATTAATACTTCTTTGTATATTTTGATTTCCGGCAACACCATTATTGGCTTGCCGGTTACCGGGATTGCTATTGTACTGTCCGTTCTGATATCCCGGATTATTGTTGTTTTGACTGCCCTGATATCCGTAGCCAATATTACTGTTTTGCCAGTTCTGATTCCCGGAATTTATATTATTGTTTTGTCCGTTTTGATGCCTGGGATCAATATTTTGTCCACCCTGGTATCCGGGACCGGAATTATTGTTTTGGTTCTGAAACATCTATATTCCCTCCGGTTTGAACATATTACGATAGATACCGCGTATAGTTACCTGGGTACGGAAGCCCCGCATCCGGGACAGAACCGCGAATTCGGACCCAGCTGGTATCCGCACTGTGGACAGAACAGCCGCTGATCGTTCTTAGGCATGATACGAGGCTGCTCTCCGGGCTGAGGAATTCCCTGCGGCGGTACGTTTGGCTTTCCCATGCCCTGCGCCTGCATATTAGAATACGGCATACCCTGTGGAGGTACATTTGTCTGTCCCATGCTCTGCGTCTGAATATTCGGATACGGCATGCCCTGTGGAAGTACATTTGTCTGTCCCATGCCTTGCGCCTGCATATTTGGATGTGCCATTCCCTGCAGTGGTACGTTTGTCTGTCCCATGCCCTGCGCCTGCATATTTGGATACGACATACCCTGTGGCGGTACGTTTGTCTGTCCCATATCCTGTGCCTGCATATTTGGATATGACATACCCTGCGGAGGTACGTTTGTCTGTCTCATATCCTGTGACTGCATATTTGAATATGGCATACTCTGCGGTGGTATGTTTGTCTGTCCCATGTCCTGTGCCGGCATATTTGGATACGGTATACCCTGTGGAGGAATATTTGGCTGTCCCATGCCCTGTGTCGGCTGAACACTCTCAGATGGCGTCTGTGGCTGCATATCATTTTCTAATTCCTGCTTAAGACGCACCACTTCCTTATCATATGTATTCCCTTCAAGAGGGATAAACAACCATCTGACAAAATACTCATATCCTGAGGATATTCCGATGGCACCTTCTGTCGAAACAACATAGAACTGCCCTTCTTTCAGGCTTCCTTCCTCTTCTTCGTCAGACAATGCAAATGCAAACAAATCCCTCGCATTAAAAAAATTGTCGTCTGTTCCTGCCAGTCTCCACGCGAGACATACCGGCATTGCATCTCCCAAAGCACTCATAAGATTTTTATAATGTTTCATATTCCCCGCTCCGTTTATTGTTAGTCTTCTAAAAAACATATTACCCGCTTTTTGAAAATTATACCTGCACCTGAAATATGGCTGATTATTGCCGTAATATACGGAATAAACCTTACTTTAATAATAAATAATTCTATAATATTATAATATATAAAAATAATTTTCACAATTAAAAGGCACACATTTGATTCTGCATCATCAGTTTCAAATGTGTGCCTGCAACAGTTTAAAACATCTTAAGTTGTATGAATAATTTCTTTTAGGAAACTACAAAATCGATTCAGTGTCTGATCACTTGGATTATTGTAATAATTGCATTGAAGCTCATACACATCCTTTTTATTGTCAATTATTCCTTTTCCTGAGATTACGGTATCTTTTTTTCTTATTTTGAAATGCTTCTTATAATCTTCAAAAAACAATTCATTATATCGATAGCTGTTCAGATATTTATGCGCTGTGGCTCCTCTGAGAAGAACTACATCATTAATTTTTTTGAATTTTTCTGGATTATTCTTCTTGAATTCCCATGAGTTCATCTGAAAATCCATAATGCTATCGTCCAAATCATTCTTTTTACTTTGATCACTGTCTCCAAATGACTTAGACACTCTGTCACATATATCGATTATAACCTTTTCCCGGATACGTCTTTTATCTACAAGATATTCAAATTTATACGGATAATATGTATTGATATACTTTTTCAGACTAATGTTCCATTCCCCTGCTATCTCCTTGTAGCTTTCAGACGATGCAACACCCAAATCACATTTTTCCGTAAATATGACAGACTTCTCCTGCTCCACCTTGTCGATCATATAAAAATCTTCCGTTTCAAAATAAATGGCGATTTCAGGTATAGATGGAGTTATAAGAAATGCATTAATAAATGCAACATCCATATAGTCAGCATTAACACAATAAACCGCATCAAATCCCAGATACCTGTTTATCGCCTTATCGACAGTTGTTTCGAGCCAGTCATAGGGTTGGAAAGTCAAAAATCTCATGTTAAAACCTGAAAAAACAACAATGTTTACAACATTAATATCGATTAAAACAAGAGGTTTTATAAATATGATTTAAAAGAATCAGGTATTTATATCCTGAAAACCTTTTTAGTTCACACTGATTACCATTTCGCCACCATTTCATAAAAACAGCACATAAAACCGTATACCAAAAAGTCAAAGGCCCTAGCATCTATGCGCTTCAGATGCTAAGGCCTTATCCTTTCGTGTGGTCTTCTCATAAATAACCTCACATTCTATATATTTTATGTACAAAGAAGATACGATACCCCGAAATCAAATCAACACTCAAAAATCTAAACTCAATTCATATTTCCAACTATTGAACAATTATGAGTATCTCAAATCTTCTTGTAAAAGAATAATAACATGCGAAATATTTTCCGTCAATTGTATTTTTACAGAATTTATTTTTATTTTATATTGTTTAAATCCATCTTTATAATTGTCATTTTTAATCAGTATCCCATCTTTTGTGTCACGGAAAACCTGTTAATTCAAAAACCTCTTGTAGATTAATCGATTATACTGTGCAATACTATACAAAGCTTTTTTATATGCCAATTGTTTGAAAAATGTTCGATTCAAAATAATCCGAATAAATTGATTTCAATGTCAGATAATATATAAAAAAACAGCGTTAACAGATGCCTAATAAAACTGGTATCTGTATTTCAGAAATATACCGCTAAAATCTGTGGTCTTGAATGAGGATAAATTCTATGGACAAATTAAAGATTTTTATTAAGAAAGAAATAGTACTTGTTATATCAATGATGCTGGCTGCAGTTTCATGTTTTTTTGTCTGTCCCGACAGCCTTTACTTTAGTTATATTGATTACAGAACCCTGGTTATCCTTCTATCCCTGATGATAACCATGGCAGGTTTCCAGAAACAGAATGTATTCAAACAAATAGGTGAATTCCTTGTAAACAAGATGAGCTCTTCGAGAGGAGTGATCATCATCTTTGTGGCACTCTGCTTTATTTCCAGCATGTTCATTACAAATGACGTGGCTTTGCTGACATTTGTGCCATTTTCAATTATCACATTATCGATTGCCAACAGAGAAGATCTGTTTATCAATACCATCGTGCTTGAAACCATAGCCGCAAACCTGGGAAGCATGCTCACGCCCCTTGGGAATCCGCAAAATCTGTATTTATATTCATTATCAAATATGGTCATAGGCGAATTTATCATGCTAATGCTTCCCTACAGCATAGCAGCCGCCATCGTACTCTTTATTTTTTGCATTTTCTGTATCGATAAAAAGAACATTGCCCTGACAGAAAAAACAACATATTCCAGAACCACACATGACAGGAACCTTATACTCATGTATTCTGTTTCCTTTTTATTGTCTATACTTGTGGTTGCTCATGTTATTCCTTATCAGGCAGGCCTCTTGATTATTTTAGCTTCTGTTCTTATATTTGACCGCGAAATAATTTTTAAGCCGGACTATTCTCTGATCCTGACTTTCGTTTTTCTGTTTATATTTATAGGAAACATTAAGAGGATACCTGCCTTGAATGATATGCTTCATACCATTGTGAACTCACACGAAATCAGCACTTCTATCATTTTAAGTCAGTTCATCAGCAACGTTCCGGCAGCAATATTATGTTCCGGTTTTACATCTGACATATCGAAGCTTATCATCGGAACCAATGTCGGCGGACTTGGAACACTCATTGCCTCAATGGCAAGCCTTATCTCGTTTAAGCAATATGTAAAAACAGAAAATGCAGATACGAAAAAATACATCACCGTTTTCACTGTATATAATTTAGTATTTTTACTGGTAATGATTGCTGTAATCTTCGTATTTCGTTAAAACCAACGATTTCCAATCATGGAAGCCACGCTAACCTTGAATAACTAAGTATAATCCGTATATAGTCTTTTTATCAAAAGAACCGCTCTAATCCGGTATCAGTTCTTAGAATTGATACCGGATTAGAGCGGTTTAATAGAATTCAAAATAATCTATATTTATTATTCAACTCGATTTTTTCTACGATCATGCGCCATATAATATTTCCTTTTTTCTTCGTGCATTTTTCCTTCTATAACTTCTAACAGTTTATCCAGTTCTATCTGTTTCATGTCAAAAAAATCATAACCGATAGAAACAGATACATCGTAAGGATGCTTGCTAAACTTGTTTGCATTTTCAAGATTTTTATTAATGCCTTCGATACATTTGTCTGCAACAACTGATTCTGAAGTATTCAATAAAATGATGAATTCATCACCGGAATAACGTATGACACTTCCGCCGGAACCTACGCATGTACGTACTGCATCAGCCACCATTAGCAAGGCATTATCCCCTTCAGAATGGCCATATTTATCATTAATATGTTTAAACCCATTGATATCCATCATCATAAAGCAAAAGCTTCCCAGCTTTTCAAAACAATGACTGAAACGATCCAAATAATATCTGTTATATAATCCGGTAAGTTTATCTATACAAATATTTTCATTTTGTAAATTAATAAACATTAAAACAACACTTACAGCGCACCCGGACCATATAATAGATATTTCGGTAAATAACAATTGCAAAACAAGAGAAATAATAATTGGGAAAAAGAATTGAAATACAGGGAAAAATGTCTTAAATCCTGAATGCCTGAGTCCTCTGACATAAACCAAAATTCCGATAAAAAAGAAAAACAGGGCATAACCTATATATAGCCAGAAATATTGTCCCCTATAGTACTTACATGATGAATCAATAATAAAGATAACAGGGATGAATAGATTTATCACAAGTCCTGCAACACCTATTAGCGATATATAATTAATCAGAGATTTCAATAATTTAGATGGATTTTGATTTATATGCTGTTCGATTATCAGCACCCATAAAGGTCCAATGATCATTATCGAAAAATACAGCCAGAAATACCCTATGTAGGCGACAAACCTATAGGCAGTGATTTCATATACACCTAAAGAATTAACTATAGTATCAGTAATGCAGGATATTGTAATGACAACAGACAGCCAAAATAGATACCGATTGCAGCGATTTCTACTACTGCCATGGTATCTGCTGGCTAATACACCTATCATGAGCATTACACCCAGAAGATCTACGATATAAACTTCTTGAATATTTTTAATATCCATACATTCAAATAAACACAAACTGAAGACATATCGATAAGGGAGGCTAAAGAAAATAAAAAGCCGGATTATAAAATAATCCATTTCTTACATTTACCTAAAATTATTATCGACAAATTATATTTTTATATAATTACGATAAACAAAAGTGATATTGTAGACTTTCACCACAGATTGACGGCATGTCCGTTATACTAAAAAAACAGGGCTTATACCCTGTTTCAAAAGCCGGGATTCGGACTCGAACCGAAGACCTACTGATTACAAATCAGTTGCTCTACCAACTGAGCTATACCGGCATAACTCCTCCAGTTGGACTTGAACCAACGACACCGCGGTTAACAGCCGCGTGCTCTACCGACTGAGCTATGAAGGAATATTTATATGAAGTATCGTACCTTCAAAACAGCATACCATTTATGAATCATTCCCAGTAATCCATCTAAACCTCTAACCTTTCCAGCCTTTTTGGACAAGCCCTCGACCTATTAGTAACTATCACCTGAATGCTTTACAGCACTTACAGCTTAGCCCTATCTACCTCGTAGTCTTCAAGGGGTCTTACTCTTAACGATGGGATATCTCATCTTGAGGGTGGCTTCACGCTTAGATGCCTTCAGCGTTTATCCAGTCCCGACATGCCTACCCTGCACTGGAGTTGATCTCCAACAGGTCCAACAGAGGTCAGTCCATCCCGGTCCTCTCGTACTAAGGACA
>NZ_JNJM01000025.1:0-55585 GCF_000701645.1 Oribacterium sp. FC2011 | reverse complement strand
GATGTAAGTGTCATCATTACTGCGAAGAAGATTGCTACGAATATTGTTCTAACAAGGTTTCTCATTTTCTTTTCCTTTCAAGTGCAGCTGGCTGACCTTTCGGTCCCTGTAGCTTTGCGTCGCCGGATTTCTCCGGGTTTGCTATTTAAGTGAATCGGGATAAATAAAATTGGCACCGGGTTTTGTACCCTGTGCCAGTTAACCTAGAACCTTCTTGAATTAATTCTGATTCGAGAACTAACCTTCGGAGCCTTAGCTCCATGAAGATTGCAACTGGCTGGCCTTTCGGCCCCTGTAGTTTTGCGTCGCCGGATTTCTCCGGGTTTGCCCAACTAAGATCTAGGTTGGATCTTAGTTTAAAGAGAAGCGAACCGTTTTTTCTGGTCCCTTTCTTTTCTCATCTCCTCTTTACAATTCTAATTATACTATAGTTTTTTTAAATTGCAAGCCTTTTTCTTAAAATTCCGCAATTAAATTTGTATTTTAATTTGTATTTATAGTATTAATTTTTAATAATTTGGTGTTTCAGCCTTTTTCTTATAATGATAAAATACGTAACCTCTAAAATACAGCAGGCTACCCAGCCTACAGGGTAACCGAGGGCTACTATCCTGGGCGTGTTTGCAACAAAATGAGTTATGACGAAAAGGTATATCTGTCTTATGACAACAAATGTCCCAAGCATGATAATCATCGGTCCCTTTGAATCTCCTCTTCCTCTCAGGGCTCCTGCCAGCACATGATTTACACAGTTAAACATCAGGAAGTAAACATTGGTCCTTAGGAACAGAACACCATAATCTATAACACTTTTATCCGAAGTGAACATCCCTACAGCCTGTGAGGCAAAAACAAAGATCCCTGTGGCTATGACTCCGGTGATCATAAAACTCATACTGACAGCTGTGTTGGTACCTTCGTCAGCTCTCTTCAGTTTTCCGGCTCCCATATTCTGACTCACAAAGGTGGTGGACGCCATGGCCATACTCTGCATGGGAAGCATTATAAACTGGTCGATTTTGTTGTAGCAGCTCCATCCCGCCATGCAGCTTGCTCCGAAGTAGTTGATATAAGCCTGGACGAAGACATTGGAAAATGCCGTAATAACCGACTGGATACCTGCCGGAAGCCCCACAAGCATGATTTTCTTTAAGATGTGCATATCCACCCTCATGTCATGCCAGGTGAGTTTATAGATATCATCCGTTTTTGTCAGTAACCTCAGGGTTAAAAATGCTGAAATGAACTGAGCTATGATGGTTGCAAGAGCAACGCCTAATATCCCCATTTTAAATACGATAACAAACAGAAGGTCAAGAATTGTGTTTATAACGCTTGTCAGAATCAGAAAATACAAAGGTCTTTTAGTGTCACCAACCGCTCTCAGGATACCGCTTCCTATGTTATATATAAGAAGTCCTGATATACCGCCAATATAAACTCTAAGGTAAAGTGTAGCCTCTCCCATTACATCTTCCGGAGTTGACATGAAATTCAGCATGGGAGTTACTCCCAGAACACCTACTATGGAAAAAATCACAGAGAGTATGAATGTTGCAGCCATGGTTGTTTCTACTGCGCTATGAAGCTTTTCCAGATTTTTTGCTCCAAAATAGGTTCCCATGACAACGCCGGCACCGGTTGCAAAGCCATTGAAGAAAAACACCAGCATATTCACTATCATGGTGGTTGCGCCAACTGCTGCCAGGGCTTCGGTACCTACAAAATTTCCCACCACTATTGAATCCACGGTGTTATAAAGCATCTGGAATATGTTGCCAAGCATTAAGGGCATGGCAAAGAATATTATCTGCTTTATGATGTTGCCGCTGGTCATGTCCTGGACCGTGCTTTTCTTTTCCATCCCTCTAATCTCCTGAATTCTTTATAAACAAACGTATAAATAGTCTTATTTTTGCCCAACAAATGGATTCTATATCATATAGTCATTACATATCAATAATTGTTGCTGTATTACTTGATTTTGTACTGAATAAATCATACTGCCTCTATATCATCCATCTCACAGAACTCTTTAGTAAAAGAAAAAAGCCATGTCTCTTCGGACACGACTTCAATATTTTTGCAACAAAAAATGCACCTTCAGGGACTTGAACCCTGGACAAACGGATTAAGAGTCCGCTGCTCTACCAACTGAGCTAAAGGTGCAAAGCATTTTTAATGCTTGTATAGATTACAAATTAATGACCGTTTTGTCAATTGTTTTTTTATAAAAGTTATTTCTTGCTATAAGATAGATATGTAAGATTATTTCACTTGTCGTTGTTTTCCAATCCACAATTTCCGGATACAAATTCACATTGGTTAATATCCTAGGAATAAACCCTGACGTTTGCGTAAAAGCGACCTTTCTTAGTCATGGTTCCCGTACCTTCAAAGATAAACTTACCATGACCTCTTACCGTCACACGGTCTCCGGGTTTTAAATTGTATCCGGGATCAGTCACTGTCTGCCCGTTGATAAAGACATTTTCAGCTTTAATGATTTCCTGTGATCTTCCTCTGGAGAGATGCCACACCATGGCAAGCACCGCATCCACTCTCTGGGAAGCAACAGATCCGGATTGTTCAGTGAATTTAGGTTGTACATCACACTCTTTTGGTGATACAACCCGACAGTTGACAGATGTATGCTTAACCCGGGTCAGTTCTCTCGCCACGGTATCTGCCATATCACTTAAAACAAATATATAGGCTGAACTCCCATCTACCAGGATGTCTCCTATCTGTTCCCGTTCGATACCTAGATTCATAAGTGCCCCGAGGAAGTCTCTGTGGCTAAGTTCGTCGGCAAATTTGTTATTCAGTGGCTTCACATGGATACATTTGATGATGTCTCCTGCTGCAGCTTCCGAAACGATAAACTCTTCGGGAGTTGTGTAGCTTGGAAGAAAACATATAACATTTCTGTCTGCGTCTTCATGACCTCCGTAAATAACATAAGTGCTCCCGTTCAAAGCATTAACCTTTGAAGATATCCCCCGGCCTTTCAGAATCCGGTAAAAAGAAGCAATATCTGAGGCCGACAAAAAATTGGTACAGGTGAGATAATCATTGTTATAGGCTCTCCTGGAAAGATCATCTATGCGACCTTCAAGTAAATTATCGTGTTCCATTAACTACTGTATGAACTCCTTATATCGCTTTATCATTTCCTGGTTGAGATCCGCAGTCATATGTATGCCGTCATCTTCATACTTTACAGAGATGACCCTTGCTCTTTCCTGAAGATCATGCTCCACGTTGCCTTTTGTATAGGGGATTATCAGCTCCATGGTAAGGTAATCGGAAAAAAGCTTTTCATCTATTTTCTGAAGGAGAAGTTCGAGGCCTAAGCCCTTTTCCGCGGAAATGTATATCTTGTCTCCACGGTCTATGGGGAGCTGATACTCGGGATATTTGCGGTCTGATTTATTCATTACGTAAAGCACAGGGATGTGTCCGGCTTCCAGTTCCTTAAGGGTTTTGGCCGTAACGTCCATATGCATCTGATAATTCCTGTCTGAATAATCTATGACCTCAAGTATAAGGTCAGCATTAACAGCCTCCTCCAGTGTGGATCGGAAGGCATTTACCAGATCATGGGGAAGATCGTTGATAAAGCCTACAGTATCCGACAGGAGAAAATCCCGGTGATCGGGGGGAGTTATCTTCCTTACTGTTGTATCCAGTGTGGCGAAAAGCATGTCCTTCACCATAACTTCCTTTTCTTCATCCGGACAATAGGTCTTTATCATTTTGTTGAGAAGTGTGGACTTTCCTGCATTGGTATAGCCAACCAGTGCAACCTGGGGTATTCCGGAGGTCATGCGTTTGCGGCGCTGGGTGTCACGGTTCTGGCTGATCTCCCGAAGCTGTTTACGAAGCTCCGACATCTGCTTTTCTATATGTCTTCTGTCGAGCTCGATCTGGGTTTCACCGGATCCCTTGTTGGACATGGAGCCTCCGGTTCCTCCCTGTCGGCTGAGATTTTGACGAAGCCCCACAAGTCTCGGAAGCATGTACTGAAGCTTTGCATAGTCAACCTGCATTTTGGCTTCCCTTGTCCTTGCTCTGTCGGCAAATATATTTAATATGAGGTTTGTGCGGTCTATAACCTCCACTTCAAGGTCATGGGCCAGATTTGCAAGCTGTGAGGGTGAAAGCTGATTGTTCACGATCACAAGGTCTGCTTCCATCTCCCACACCAGGGCCTTCAGCTCCTGCACTTTTCCGGAACCTATGTAATAAGCAGAATCCTGTGAATCAAGATTCTGGGTAATGTCGGCGATGACCTCCAGATTCTCAGCTTCGGCGAGCCCTTCCAGTTCTCTCATTGAGGTGTCAAAATCAGGATCATTACCAATGCAGGCGCCCACAAGGATTGCTCTTTTTTTATCCAGTTCTTTATTATCTATCATCTTTATGTTTCCTTGTAAAAACCGTAATCACTATACTGAGAGCCATCACAACCAGTACCGATGCTATAAAAGTCAGCACAATCTTTAAAGCACAATCGGAGAAGAAACCTTCCGGCAGCATATTGATCATCCTGCTTTCCCTGGGGTCAAACATCCAGTTTCCCTGACTGAAGAATATCTCGTGAAATATGGTGAAGTATTTTGTGAAATCCGTTGCCGCAAGGGCTCCGATCAGCAAGACTACGGCAAGTATCGCTCCACATACTCTTATAAAACTTGTACTTAAATAATACAGAGCACCACCCGGTTTTGCCACAACTATGAGGAAGCCTGCAATAGCCAGGGCTGACAGTATAAAAATCGCTCTTAGGAATAAGCATTTGACAAACAGGACTCTTACATCCGCCATATGTGAGGCTTCATTTTCATTATAGAAGAAAGCCGGTTCACCGTTTATGGTGGTTTCTATTATGAGGTTCTCTCTGTCACCCCTCAGATATACCATGGTCTGGTCCAGTACATGACACATATCATCAAGGCTCATGGTCTCACCCATCCAGGCTTCAAGGCTTCCCGTTACATCATATTTTATAAACTCATTCCGGTAAAAGTCCGGCGAACCGTAGCACACAACTTCAAAACTGGTAACAAATATGATAAATATCAGCATGACCGAAAAGATCATGCCGAGAATATTCCGGTACAATGCTTTCATCTTCCAACCCCCGCTATTTTGGTGTATTTAACCGGTGATCAAGCTGCCACCGATAGAGAAACAGCGTAACAATTCATCCCGTAGACCATGTGGCACAGTTAGTGGTTCATCTGGTGTACTGTTACAAAATAGCCGAGAAATAGTTTACCATGAATGACCTTTTTGTTGAACTGAAATGTTAAATATGCTAATATAAAGTGCCTGGGAAAATAGTTCCAGGACGTGTTTCTGTAGCTCAGCAGGATAGAGCGTTCGCCTCCTAAGCGAAAGGTCGTGCGTTCGAATCGCATCAGGAACATCTTATGGAAACTAAGTAAAGGATGTGGATACCCTCCACATCCTTTATTGTTCTTATGTATCTCTTTTAATAGTCGATTACACAATGGCAACTTATTCAATCGATCAATAGCATAAAAAACAAGGGGCTCTCGCACTGAACATCTAAAGCGAAGCCCCTTGTTACTTACTCTGTGATCTCGCATTCGTAGAAGTTGTCGCTTCCTACTTCGCTTCCTCCGGTTTTTTCCTTAATGACGATTTTGGATGTTTCCCAGGGTCGGAATTCCAATTTCTCACACCGGTTCCCGGAAAGATCTTCAACGTACATCTGCCATACAGGGAACGGGATCATCGGTTCCGCATCACGGAGAGCGGTTTCATTGTCTGTGATGGACAGCGCCCATATAGGAAGACTTGCGTCGAAGACGACAGGGCACTCATAATCCACGGTCTGACCTGGCATGACCATCTCCCTAATAAGGTCGCTGCCGCCGATCCAGAGACCGTCATACAGCTCTTTCGTTTTTTCCGAGATGTCCGTATCCGACTGGGCCATATACATGTGTGTGATCACTTCATGTCCACGGTTTTCGATTTTGAAATCCCATAATGAAATCTTCCCAATGAAGGCCATTGCGTCCGACAACTCAGCTTTCTCTCCGCCCAGGGCTTCCTGCCAGTACCCCGCGATATCCTTCTTGTAATCGCCTTCCGCTTTGTAGGTTACTGAAGATTCAAAGTCTTCATTTTCCTCATTCCAGGTAATGGTGATCTCCTCAGCAACCCAGGGATTAAACACGAATTCTTCCCGGTTCGTCCGTCCATCGGCATCAACTATCTTCATTGACCAGGTGGAGCAGTCCCAGTTGATATAATGGTCAATGTCAGCGTATGCAACACTCATTCCGGCAGGGATCGGCTCGTAGAGGATGTCAGCATACGTGTCTTCCTGGTAGTCAGCATGCTTAAAGTAGATACATCGGATATCATGTGGGCTGTCGTTTCGGATCTTAAATCCGTAGCTGATACTTACACCGTAGGGCAGGCCAACTGACTCCGGATCATTTCCGGGGGCGGCAGTTTTGACCCATGCGTCCGCTTCCGATGTTATATTCAGAAGGTCTCCGGTGTCTTCCTTTTTATGTTCTACCCACGGTGTGCTTATATAGTTGTTGTAAATGTCCTTTAATACCATGGAGATCCTGGCAGAATGATTTCCCGTATATCCTATGGTCACAATCTGTATTTCATTCTCTTCGAAGGATATTTCGCCATCCAGCAGCACCGTGCCCAGGTAATTGTAGTCGTAATCATAGCTGTCCACGGGGAACCGAAGCTTGTCTTCCCTCTTGCATTGCAGGTATGCTTTCGGAGGAATTCTGATTCCGTCAATTTCACTCTGGCTATCCTCGATAAAATAACCCAACACAGTCATCTCCCTGGTGGCTGTGTCTTCCTTCACGGCGATCTGGATTTTTTCCTTTCCGTTCAGAATGGCCGGGATATAATGAACCGCATTAATCAGTCCGTCGTCCCGCTCCTCAAAATACTGGAAAAAGCTGGGAACCACGGTGTTTCCGATGCAGAACCAGAGCGGGTTATAAACGATAAAATCGGTTTTTTCCTGGTAGAGGTCCTGATGGGCCTGCGTGCCCATAAATAACAGCTTCTCGCCATCATCCAGCAGGAGCCGCTCTTCGCGGTACCATATGTTTTTCCACTCTACCTTTTCCGGAAGATCAACCCAATAAAAGCAATCGTATTCATCCGTGGCAAACTGCGATAGTATGGCCTCATGGGAGTCAATGCTGGCTTCCGGATAGTACTTCTTCACGATGTCATTCCTGTACCAGGGGAAGGATGCGTATTGCGAGACCACAGGAGTGTCGTCAGCTGAGGCGGCCCTGTTTGGCGCCTGTACGGTTATACCTGCCGTGTCCTGATAGGGTACCGGGTTTTCCGCATCCGCAATGGAAAGCACTGAGCAGAACGAATTGAAAAAATCAAAATAACTTCCGGGATATCCGATTTCGGAAATGGTCTGCATCATTTTCGAGTACAGGGGGAGGTTACGGTAGGGATAATACATAGCCAGTCCGTTGGTGCCGTCCAGGTTGGTTTCGAAGCATACAATACAATCACTGAGAGCCTGTGTAAGACCTGAGGTGTCTTCCGGGTCTACCTGACTCAGGTAATTGCCCACATCGATCTGCTCGTACTGTCCGAAGCCTAATTCTGTGCTGCGGACTCGTGCTGATGCGAATGTGCTGTATTCTCCTTTTTGGATCCTGACATCGGAATCTGAGAAATACTCAGACAGCTTTTTCATGAAGTCCTGGATTTTGTCCAGTTTTATCATTGCCAGGGTGTAGGTGTCATACTTGTTCTTTTCACTTTGGGCTAAGAAGTCCTGTGTGATCACTTTTCCGAGTTCTTCCATGGAAATACCCGGGTTCTCCTCCAGCTTACTCAGCCACTTGGTATAATCCCAGCCGGTACCGGGCTCCGTCTCCTCCGAGGCAATCATATAGTCGGCAAAGTCGGAAAGCATGACGCCTGTCTCCACCGTGGACATCAGGCAGGCATCAAATCCTATAAATGCATAATGGCCGCCCGCATCCTGAAAGGCTGTCCGGATTCCCGGAAGCGTCAGCATACTCTCAGGGTACAGCTCGTCATATCCGTATCCCAGGGCACTTCCGCCGCCGTGGTTCCACAGGATAACCGCTGTCCGGTCCGCAGGATAGTTCTCATTTCCCCATTTTAGGAAACCAGCCAGGGTATCAGAATCAGACATACGGACACTGTCCAGTTCTTCCTTCAGGGTAATGCCGCTGCCGCTGAGTTCCCAGCGTTGAATCTTTTCACTGGAAATTTCCTGGGTCGTCCAGGCGTTGGAGCCACCGGTCTCCAAAACTACATGAACATTATTGCCGGGCGCCGCCTTGATCATTTCATTGATATCTTCGGATGCACAACCGTTTATGGACTCAAGATCGGAGCCGATCATGTAGACCATGAGGGTTACGGAATTTCCGCCAGATGAACTGCCGGATCCCATTCCGCCTGAAGATCCGCCTACGCATGCACTGATGCCCAGTACCATTGCTGCCAATACCGATATAATGCCTGCTTTTGATATCTTCACAGTCTTCACCTGTCCCTTTTACTGAAAAAAACGGAAGCATTACTTCCACAGTAACGCTTCCGACTATGTACTATTTTAATTATATTATGTATTACTTTAATGTAAATACATTTGAACCAAACCACTCATTGGAGATCTTCTCTACGGTTCCGTCTGCTGCCATATCAAGGAGTGTATCCTTTACTGCCTGTGCCAGTGCATCGTCACCCTTCTTGAATCCGATTCCATACTCCTCAGCTGCAAGTGTATCATCAAGGATCTTCATATTCTTGCCTGATGACTGGATCTGATATCCTGCTACGATACTATCCATACAAACGGCATCGCAGGCACCTGACTCAAGGTCCATAAGAGCTGTATTGTAATCCGCTACTTCTGTAAGTGAACCTAATGATGCAAGAAGATCGGCACTGTCATTAATGGCGTTAAGTCCTGAGCTGTCTTTCTGAACTTCTACAGCCTTGCCTGCAAGATCAGCCTGTGATGTAATATCTGAGTCTGCATTAACAACAAATACCTGATTGTTGGCCATGTAAGGACCAACCCATGTATATCCGTCTTCTCTTCCCTGCATGGTGAAACCGTTCCAGATACAATCGATATTTCCTGATTCAAGCTCCATATCCTTGGCATCCCAGTTGATAGGCTGTGGAACGAACTCAAGTCCTAAACGGTTTGCAACTTCCTCTGCAAGAACGAGATCGAAGCCTGTATATTCACCATTATCGCCAACAAAGCCCATTGGAGGGAACTCCTGATCAAAACCTACAGTGAATTTTCCTGTTGCGGTTGTTACTGTTGCTCCCTGCTCTCCTGCTGCCTCTGTAGCTGCCTCAGTTTCTGCTGCCTCTGATGCAGCGGCTGTTGTTGCTGCTTCATTTGCCGCAGCTGTGGTTGCAGCAGCTGTTGTCTCTGCAGGCTTACTTGAGCCGCAGGCGGTTAATGCGCTCATTGCTACGATTCCTGTGATTAATAATGCAAGATTCTTTTTCATTTTTCCTCCTCGATCTATGGCAGTGACACCACCAGGTCAGAATTTTTTATTGATGGCTCAGTCCCCAAAGATCATCAATCTTTTTATAATTCAACACTCTACCATGCTAAAGTGCCGATGTCAATAGAATAGGATGGAAATCTCTTTCCATCCTATTTCAATTACCATAACAGTTCAGTCGGTGGTTCTCTGCTTAGCCCCTGGATGAACTGTTACCAATTACCTGATATTTCAAGTACAGCCGGATTAAATATTTTTTTCCGATGGCTTTGTATTACTTTGCAGCGCTCTCGCTTTCAGCTTCTGTTGTCTCTTCATCTGACGGTGCTGTGTAAACTTCTTCAACCTTCTTTGTCTTGAATCCGCCTTCGCCCTGAAGATCGTTTCCTGCCTTTGTCTCTTCCTCAGTTTCTTCTTCGGTTTCTTCTGTTTCTGCAGCGGCTTCTGTCTCTTCAGCAGTTTCCTCTTTTTCTACCACCTTTACATTGTCCTGGATATACTGGAAAACTGCATTATTTACAGCTTCTTCCTTTACAGCATCTCCACCGAACTGCTCAATAAGCATTACCTTATTGATTTTCTGACCTGAAAGAGTACTATACTCCGATACAAGCTTATCAATGAGTTCGTCAGTAGCTTTGATTCCCTGCTCATCTGCAATTGTTGCCACAATCATTCTCTGAGCTGCATAATCTGCTGCATAACTTGACATTTCTTCCTTGAACTCATCCACCGACATGCCATACATATCAAGCATTTTGGAAAGAGTGAATCCATACTGGGCTGCTGAATCAATCTGTGACTTTATAACATATGCCTCAGCATACTCCTTCATGGCATCAGACATACCGATCTCTGATTTATCTACTATCTGCTGAAGTGCATCTGAACGTACTTCTTCGTTATATGAATAATCTATCTGAGCCTTAAGAAGTGCTTTCTGCTCATCTCTGAATTCAGCAACTGTCTTGGCTTCTGTCTCCAGGTCCTCAGCATGCTTCTTGAGCCACTCGTCTGTAAGCTCAGGAGTTCTTGAAACTGTATTAACAGTTACAGCGAATTCTGCATCCTTGCCCTGAAGGTCCTCTTTACCATAGTCCTCTGGGAATGTTACCTTAACAGTAACCTTCTCTCCCTTCTTGGCACCGATAAGCTGATCCTCATAGCCCGGTATGAATGTTCCTGATCCGAGAGTAAGGTTATAGCCTGTTGCTGATCCTCCGTCGAATTCAACACCATCAACTGTTCCTACGTAGTCAATGTTTACAGTATCACCCTCTTTGGCAGCTTCATCAACTTCATCCTTATGCATAGACAAAAGAGTGTCTATCTGAGAATCTATCATTTCTTCATCCACAACCTGCTTTGGTGCTGTTTCCACAGTGATGGTACTTAAATCCACCAGCTTGATATGTCCCATATCCTTAAGTTCAGGCATTTCAGGTACTTCGGTTTTTTCAAGCTCTGCAATTGCAGGATCCACAGCCTCTGTTTCAGCTGTTCCATCGGCAGCTGTTGATTCAGCTGTTCCATCGGCAGCTGTTGATTCAGTTGTTCCATCGGCTGCAGCTGTTGTCTCAGCCCCTGTTGTTCCCTCAGGAACACTGCCTGAGTTACATGCAGCCATAGACATAGCTGTTAATGCAGCAACTGCTGTAATTAAAAACTTACTTTTTTTCATAATTTATCTCCTCTTTTTGTTTGATAGATTGTTTTTATTTATTAAATGCAACAAATGCTCTGTAGGTGTAGTAAACATCAAGCTTTGAAGTTATCTCAAAAGGCGCATGCATTGAGAGGACCGGTACACCAAGGTCTACTGTATCCACATCCATATTTGCAATGTACTTGGCGATGGTTCCGCCGCCACCTGCATCTACCTTACCGAGTTCACCAATCTGCCAGAGTACGTCATCCTCTTCCATCAGCTTGATAACCTTATACATAGTCTCGGCTGAAGCATCATTTGAAGATGACTTGCCTCTTGATCCTGTATACTTTGTAAGCACCGGACCTCTGTTAAGATAGGAAGCATTGTTGGTCTCAAATACATCCGGGAAGGTTGGATCAAATGCTGCATTAACATCAGCTGAAAGACAAAGTGAATTTCTCAGTACATCCCGTACTCTTTCACCCTCAGCTTCAACAAGATCCTCCATGTAATGAAGGAGCATATCGCTTTCCATGCCGGTAACGCCGGTTGATCCGATCTCTTCTTTATCAACAAGTACTGTTACAGTTGTGTGCTTTGGCTTTTTGCATTCAAACTCTGCCATAAGTGCTGTATAGGCACATACCTTATCATCCTGTCCGTAAGCTCCCACAAGAGAACGGTCCAGACCCACATCAACGGCATGCTGTGCCGGAACCATGGTTAACTCTGCTCTGAGGAAATCTTCCTCTGTCATTCCGTATTTTTCATTAAGGATTGAAAGTATCTTTAACTTAAATGCCTTTTTAACTTCCTTGTCCGGAACAGGCGTTGAACCAAGGATAATGTTTAACTCCTCTCCCTTTATGCCATCAGAAAGTTTTCTCTGATTCTGCTGCTGTGAAAGATGAGGAAGCAGATCCGATACCACAAATACCGGATCTCCGGGATTTTCTCCTATGTTAAGGTCAATGGCAGAACCGTCTTTCAGCATCACACGGCCGTGAATTGCAAGTGGAGTCACTCCCCACTGATACTTCTTGATTCCGCCATAGTAATGTGTTTTAAAGTAAGCAAGCTCATCCTTTTCATAAAGCGGATTCGGTTTTAAATCCAGTCTCGGAGAATCTATATGGGCAATATTAAAATGAACTCCGTCAATAAGAGGTTTCTTTCCGAATGTTGTCAGGATAATGTTCTTTCCTCTGTTGTTAAAATATACCTTATCTCCGGTTTTATACTTTTTGCTTCTCTCAAAAGGCTTATACCCATACTTTTCCGCAAGTTCCAGAGAATACTTTACAGCTTCTCTTTCAATTTTTGCATTATCAAGGTAAACCTTATAGCCTTCGCAAAATTCATTGGCCTTTTCCACATCCTCCGGACGTTCCATGCCTATGTTTTTGATCTTGTAACAAAGCTTTTCTTCAAGCTTCTGCCCTTCTGATTTTGACATATCTGCTCATCCTCTCTGTTTTAAAATCTATAATAACTCTTATTTAAAAGATCATTACCTAAATTACTATTATATCTTCAGTATTGATACGACAATATACTGTGAATTAGAATTCTAATCGCTTTATGTGTATAAAATGTGAAAAAGGGCTTAGCATTTGCCGCCCTTTCACATTAGCTATATATCCTGATTTTATTTTTACAGCTGATCATCAGATGCTGATGACCATTTCAGCACATTTCTGCGGTTTTATTTTACAAATCCCATATCATTGAATGGCCAGTACTTAAAGTAAACTTTTGCTAACATTCTGTCTCTTGCCACCATATTGTAATCACCCCAGAAACGGGCATCCATTGAATTATTTCTGTTATCTCCGAGAACATAGTAGTGACCTTCGGGGACAACCACATCCACCTCCGGGAACTGTCTTCCGTCGACGATCATAGGCTCAGGCAGGTATACTTCTTCCTTTGCCTCACCGTTTACATAAACTGTTCCGATGGGTACCTGCGGTGTGGTGCCGTCTGCATTAACACCTATTTCAATGTTATGGAACTCCGAAGCATCAGCTGTACCGGTCTGTTTTATCTCAATGTGATCACCGGGCATACCGATAACTCTTTTTACATAATAAACCACTGAATTGTCCGCATCTTTTCTTCCGCATTTCGGACAGGCATGATTTGAATTTTCCCTGTACATCTGTCCGTCTTTTTTACATGTATATCCATAGATAAAGATCGCTATATCATCCCTGTGAACTTCTCCAAAGGTATACTCCAGCCTTGAACCAAACACCCTGGCCCCCGGCATTATGGTGTTTTCCATTGAGCCTGTAGGTATGGTTGAATTGGCAATGATAAAATTGTTAATGCCAAAAGCCAGAAAACCGGCTACCACTAAAACCTTTATCCAGTCTATTATCTCAGCAAGCACGGAATTGCCGGCTTTTTTAGACGTTTTTTTGTCTTTATCCCCTTTACCGTCTGATGATACCGTTTTTTTGTCATCATCCTTTTTATTGTCTACCGATGCCTTATCTTCCGAAAACTCTTCTTCCGAAGTATCAAAAATATTCTTATCATCTTTATCTGTTATCTCAAAAAAGTTATCTTCCATAGCTCTCCTCATATATAAACGCATGTAAATTGCCGTTTATCTCTGACTTACAGATGCAAATCCATTTGGCTCTATACACTGGCAATATCTGCCCATTGAAAGTTCGCGTTACAGTTTAACAGACATGATTTATAAATTCAATCTGTCCTTTGTCTCTGCATTGCCTCATGTTCACCTTTTATTTCTTTATACAGCTTATCTATGGGCCAGTCTTTATTAGATTCCGTCTCAACACATTTATAGTCGACACTTAATCCTTTTTTTCTAAGTGCTGATAAAAAATCCGTCATGGAAACTCTGTCCATTCCCCTCATGATCAATATTTCCGCATCCTCGGGAAGAGACGAATACTCCTCTTCTGAGACGCTTTCGAGTTTTATCTTTTTCAATAATGCTATCGATTTGACTTTTGTCACCTTATCTTTGCTCTTTTTATTTATATATATGATACTCTTCATCATTACTCTTTCCTCATCTATTAACGCTGTATGTCAGCCGTAATCTCCACTCAGTTGCAGCCTGACAGGCTATAATCAGTGATATTTTATACTTATTTAATTCATAATTCTTTACTAATCTATTCAGTTCATTTTACAATATCCTATATTCATAAAATACTGTTTTTTGCAGGTAAATTGATTAACATATAAATATTTGATATAGTTATGTATGGCTATTATAACTTTAAAACAATATGAATAATGCAGGTATAACTATGGAAAGAAGAGAATGGTACACTCCATCCGCTAACGGTGATGGAAAGATTTATAACTGCTTATACAGAAATGAAAAACAGGATCAAAAAGCAATCATCGTCATAGTTCACGGAATGCAAAGCCACAGCGGTCGTTACCTTTCCTGGACTGAGGAACTTACAGGTTTAGGCTACACTGTCGCAATGCTTGATCTTCAAGGTCACGGAAAATCTCAGAATCATGCAGGAAGCTTCGGTCCCTCCCACGGTTGGGAGTACCTTTTACACGATATACGGCGGCTTATCCTTAAAGTAAAAAAATGGTTTCCTGAACTTCCCGTTATTCTTTTTGGGCATTCAATGGGCTCCTTCGCCGTACGTTCCTATGTTACGAAGTTCCCAAAGGACGCAGATGCACTTATCCTCAGCGGAACCGGAGGATTCGTTTATTCCCTGTACTCTGCCCTGGGAGTGTTGACAGCTGACCTTAAGCTCCATGATCACATGACTCCGGCCACAAAATATGGAGAGTTTATGACTTATCTTTTCAATAAAGATATAGTAAATCCTGTTAATGCCGGTGCATGGTGCTGTACCGATGACGAAATCTGTAAACAACATGCCGCAGATCCTTTGTCCGTAAGTTTCACCATAGGTGCCTACTACGAAATGGTTAAAGGTATTATTTCTGTAAGAGAAGACAAATGGGCTGCCAGTGTCCCCATGATACCTGTTTACATTTTCTCCGGTGGAGCCGATCCCGTGGGTGAATATGGTAAAGGTCCTGCTTCAGTTTATGCCTGGCTTCATTCAACCGGTCACGATGTATCTTTACGGATATATCCGGGAAAGCGCCATGAAATGATTTGGGAAACCAATAAAGAAGAGGTTCATGATAATATTTATAAATGGATCGACAGTAAACTACCCGAAATCCGGCAGTCTAAAACCATTATCAATTGATCCGGTTACTTTCCTGTCAGTTTGAGAATAAAGCCGGATGAGCAATAATTTTGCTTTAAATTCATTTAATGTAGCTGTATTTAATCATAAATAACACAAGGGAGGCATTATGTATATCACCTGTTTAGATGTTGAAGGAGTACTTGTACCTGAAATCTGGATTGCTTTTTCAGAAGCCAGCGGCATTCCTGAGCTGAAAAGAACCACCAGAGATGAACCCGATTATGACAAGCTTATGAAATGGAGACTTGGGATTTTAAAGGAACACGGTCTTGGATTAAAAGAAATTCAGGATGTGATAGCAACCATCGATCCTCTTCCGGGAGCGAAAGCATTTCTCGATGAGCTTCGTTCTTTCTCACAGGTAATACTTATCTCCGACACTTTTGAGCAGTTTGCCTCTCCTCTTATGAAGAAGCTTGGTAACCCAACGCTCTTCTGTAATACTCTTGAAGTAGCCCCAAACGGAGAGATTACCGGATTTAAGATGAGATGTGAAAAATCCAAGCTCACAACCGTTAAGGCTCTTCAGTCCATAGGATATGAGACCATAGCCTCCGGTGACAGTTATAATGACCTTGGAATGATCCAGGCATCAAAAGCCGGATTCCTTTTCAGAAGTACAGAAAAGATCAAAGCTGATCATCCTGAGCTTCCTGCTTTTGAAGAATACAGTGATCTTTTGAATGCAATCAAAAATGCCATGAAAGACTGAATCTGACTTGATGATTAATTCTTCTTGCTCACTTTTACAGATTTAAAACAATAAGCCTCTCAGCATACTAAAAATCATGCTGAGAGGCTATTTTGATTTAACATCCTATTCTTAGTTATAAAGTCAGATTACCAAAGTATTTCAGATTCTATCTGTTCTGCTCATTTGAATTCTTATTCTTCTGCTTCATCATGTGATTCTCACCCCATGCTGAGAATTCATCCAAAATCACGATCATTGACTGACCGTCCTTTGTAAGTGAGTACTCCACCTTAGGAGGTATCTGGGCATATTCCTTTCGGTTTATAAGTCCGGCAGATTCAAGTTCTTTCAGATTTCTGCTTAAAGTTTTATAGGATATGTCATGTATATACCTCTGCAGCTCATTAAACCTGACTGTAGGATAAACAGACAGTGTGTACAGAATCGGCATTTTAAATTTGCCCGATACCAATGATAAAGCATATTCAAATCCGGTAGCGGGATTTGCCAGTTTTTCCTTTATGCTGACTCTTTTTTTCTTTTCTTCAATATTTTCTGCCATACATCCCCCTCATATTTATAGTTGAATCCCACAAGCTATTTTTTCTTCCATTCCAAGTTTGATTCTGTCACATACAACTATAAATCACGTACATTCTTTTGATCTATTTTATCACAAAAAAGAGGTGAATGCCTACTGCACTCACCTCTCTTAAATCATTTATTAGTTTGTTTCTCATCTGAGAATCAAAGCTGAGGACCTGCCTTAACAAGTGCCTTACCAGCCTCATTGCCCTGATACTTTACAAAGTTCTTCTGGAATCTCTCTGCAAGATCCTTTGCCTTTGCTTCCCACTCAGAAGCATCAGCATATGTATCACGAGGATCAAGGATACCTGTATCAACACCGGGAAGCTCTGTAGGAACCTCGAAATCAAAGTAAGGAATCTTCTTTGTAGGAGCCTTAAGAACATCACCATTAAGGATAGCATCAATGATTCCACGTGTATCCTTGATGGAAATTCTCTTTCCTGTTCCGTTCCATCCTGTGTTTACAAGATATGCCTTTGCACCGGACTTCTCCATCTTCTTAACGAGCTCCTGAGCATACTTTGTAGGATGAAGCTCAAGGAATGCCTGTCCGAAGCAAGCTGAGAATGTAGGAGTAGGCTCTGTGATACCACGCTCTGTTCCTGCAAGCTTAGCTGTGAATCCTGAAAGGAAGTAATACTGTGTCTGCTCCGGTGTAAGGATAGATACAGGAGGAAGTACTCCGAATGCATCTGCTGAAAGGAAGATAACATTATCAGCCTGAGGACCTGCAGATACAGGATTTACCTTCTTAACATTCTTCTCGATGAAATCGATAGGATATGAAACACGGGTATTCTCAGTAACGCTCTTGTCTGCGAAATCAAGCTTTCCGTCTTCAGAAACTGTTACGTTCTCAAGAAGAGCATTTCTCTTGATAGCATTGTAGATATCAGGCTCAGCCTCTGCATCAAGGTTGATAACCTTAGCATAGCATCCGCCCTCAAGGTTAAATACACCGTTGTCATCCCAGCCGTGCTCATCATCACCAATGAGAAGTCTCTTAGGATCTGTTGAAAGTGTTGTCTTACCTGTTCCTGAAAGACCGAAGAAAATAGCTGTGTGCTCACCGTTCATATCTGTGTTTGCTGAGCAGTGCATTGAAGCCATTCCCTTAAGAGGAAGGAAGTAGTTCATCATTGAGAACATACCCTTCTTCATCTCTCCGCCGTACCATGTGTTGAGGATTACCTGCTCCTTGCTGGAAACATTGAAAGCTACGCAGGTCTCTGAATTAAGACCAAGCTCCTTGAAGTTCTCAACCTTAGCCTTTGAAGCTGTGTAAACGATGAAATCAGGCTCGAATGATGCCTCTTCCTCAGCTGTAGGAGCGATGAACATGTTCTTTACGAAGTGTGCCTGCCAAGCAACCTCCATGATGAAACGAACTGCCATACGTGAATCCTTGTTAGCTCCGCAGAAAGCGTCAACTACAAAGAGTCTCTTGTTTGAAAGTTCCTTCTTTGCAAGGTCCTTAACGATAGCCCATGTATCTTCTGTCATCGGGTGGTTATCATTCTTATACTCATCTGTTGTCCACCATACAGTATCCTTTGAGTTCTGATCCATTACGATGTACTTATCTTTAGGTGAACGTCCTGTATAGATACCTGTGAAAACATCTACAGCGCCAAGCTCTGTATCATGTCCTACCTCATATCCCTCGAGGCCTTCCTTTTTCTCTTCTGTGTAAAGATCCTCATAAGATGGGTTATACACAATTTCTGTTGTGCCGGTAATGCCATACTTTGTTAAATCAATCTTTGCCATTTCTGTTTCTACCTCTTTCTCTTAGTTTAGTGCCAGTAATCCATTGCGGGGTTATACTGCCATATATACCCGCGTATTATTATACACTATTAGTTTTTAATGTCACTATCAATAATCTAATTTTTAACAATTTCAGAGTTTATGTTATCCAGGTGGATATTGCTGATATTCTTAAGTGATATGCCTGAGTCATTAAAGATATTAATATTATCAAAATATATGTCCCTCATTACTCCTTTCATATCACTGAATCCCTCTATCTCTATGGCATTACAGTCTATCCTCTTATCATCTTCATTAAGATACTTACCTATAATGTTTATATTATTAAAATGACAATCACTTATACTCGGATCAGACTTTGCCGCTTCACCATCATCATTATATCCGACACCGTGAATAAGAATACGTGAGAATCCCGAATCTCTTACATTGATGTTCTTAACATAACCTCCTCTTTTTCCGGTTGTCTTAATTTCAAAGCCATTTGAGCTGTTAGTGATATCACAATCCCAGATTTCGACATTTTCTATTCCGCCGGACATTTCCGATCCGATTATGATGCCGTGACCAAATTCACTTATGCAGTCAAAAATGCTGATATTTCTTGTTGGAATATTTATGATATTTCCTTCGGGATTTTTTCCGGATTTAATGGCTATTGCATCATCTCCGGTATAAAACCTGCAGCCAAAAATCACAGAGTCTCGGCTTGAATCCGGATCCCAGCCGTCACCGTTCCAGACATCCTTTGAGTAGAATTCACAGTTATCGGTTACAACATTCTCACTGTAGATCATATGTACATTCCAGGAGGCTCCGTTTTTTAATTTAAGTCCTGAAATCCTGACATTTTTGGAATTGGAAATGTTTATGAGCCTGGGTCTTGCTCTTCCCGGCAATGTCTCTGCTTTCTCATATTCGTCCAGATTTACATTTTCCAAATCCAGGCTTTTCTTCTCTTCATTAATAACATTTTCCGCAAGGACTTTTCCGCCGCTCTCTATAGTCCCTTCACCGAATATCAGTACATTTTCACAGTTTGTATCTGAGCTGTGATCCATGGTTCCCATGTTTATAAGGCTTGAGTAGCAGAGCATTTCGATACCCTCGAATCTGCTGGGGATCTTCGGAAGATAATCCCTTGGGTTATCAGTCCCCCTGATCACTGCTCCTTTTTCAAGATATATCTCCATATTGCTGTGAAGATGTAATGCGCCTGTCATATATACACCCTCGGGTATATATATCTGTGCCTTTTCATCTGCTGCATCAATGGCCATCTGAAGTGCTTTGGTATTCATGGTCTCACCGTCACCGACAGCATTGAAGGGAGCTTTAGTTACATTGATGATCTTCTTTTCCTTATTGGTTATAAAGCTTACCTTGTCTATTTTTTGATATTTACCCTGTTTTTTATCTGTAACATACTCAACCTTTATCTTGTATTTATGATTGGGTTTAAGCTTATCTACCGTGAAATGTGTTTTATCCGTTTCCCCGCGAAGATCTCCATCCAGATACACTTTATATCTGACAAAATCTGCTGCATCCAGTGGCTTATACCAAAATACTGTTACCGTGTTTGCTGTTACTAATGTATAGAGCTTGTTTTCTTTCATAATGCCTCGCTTATTCCGGCTGATTTCATGCTTCTGCTAGCTACTGCATGAACGTAACACCTGAGACGTTTCCGGTCAATGAACTTTTAAAGAAACAATTTAAAATCGTAAACTGAATTTTATAAATATTCTATAAATCAGACACAATAAGTTGTATAATATAGGTAATACAAATCCCAAGATATAGTAGATATCGGAGGTGACATATGATCAAGAAGTTTTTACTGGACACGAACATTTTGCTCGAGAATCCTCACTCTATGGTGGACGGATTTGCGGACAACCACGTGATTCTTTGCGGGACAACTCTTCAGGAGCTTGACAAAAAGAAGACCGTGGGCGGCGAAGTAGGTTACAATGCCCGCGAATGCTGCAGGATTCTGGACGAACTTCGTATGCAGGGTGATCTTTTGAAGGGAATCAAGCTTCCTAACGGCGGAAAGCTGTCTATCGAGCCGGACGGAGTCAAGAGCGAGTACCTGCCGGAAGGCTTTTCACTGGAGGTTCCCGATAACCGTATCATTTCCAGCTGCATTCACATCAAGCGAAACTCCAAGCGTACGCCGGTCATCCTTGTTACCAATGATATTTCCATGCGTATCAATGCCACCATCTGCGGAGTAAAGGTGGAAGGCTATAAGAACAGCATTATAAAAACCAGCGGCTATACCGGTCATATCGATCTTGACGTTCCAACCGAGTATATTAACTCCTTATATGCCGACAAATCTCTGATCCTTCCCGAGGACATTTCGGATACTCTTCTTGCCAATGAATTCGTAACTCTTCACGCAGGAAAGCAGTCTGCACTTTCGGTTTACCGTAACGGAAAACTTAATCTTATTAAAGAACAAACTCTGTTCGGAGGCATTAAGCCCAAAAATGCCATGCAGAAGTATGCAATGTGGGCTCTTACTGCTCCGGCTGAGGAGATTCCTCTTGTTATTCTTCTTGGACCTGCAGGCTGTGCCAAGACCTTCCTTTCTCTTGCCGCCGGTCTTGACGGAACCTACCAGACCCAGAGAAGAAGCGACAGCGAGTACATTAAGCTTCTGATATCCAGACCTACAGCCCAGAGCTTCGAGGATATCGGATATCTGCCGGGTGATCTTAACGATAAACTTTTCAACCTATACCAGAGCTTTTATGACAACATCGAGGTACTGCTTTCAGGAAACAGCCGGGATATGGAGGATCATCAGCAGGTTCAGACTCAGATGCAGGACATGTTTGATGACGGCGTCATCGAGGTTTGCGGACTCAATTTTATCCGAGGACGCTCACTTATGAACACTTATATGATCTGCGATGAAGCGCAGAATGCTTCCCGCACCATGATCCGTGATGTTATAACCCGTGCCGGTATCGGTACAAAGCTGGTTATCGCCGGTGACCCGAGTCAGATTGACGTTCCTACACTTGATAAACGTAACAATGGTCTGGTTTATGCTGCGGAACACATGAAGGGTTCACCTCTTTGTGCCATCATCCAGTTCGATTCCGGTTCCAGCGTCCGTTCACCTCTTGCCAAGGAAGCTATTCAGTGCATGAAGGGTTAAAAATTTATAAGAGGGAATAATTTGATATATCAAATTATTCCCTCTTAATTTTTTATCTGCATAAGATTACATTCCACTATTAAGTTTATACTTTCTTTATTTTCTGTTTATTTTTTATCCACAATTTTACCCTGTTTATCCATTTATTTCATGCGGTTTTTCTGATGAATTTTCGAAAAAATTCTTCTTTAAATGAAATTTGTCATCGGATATCCACAATTTTTTGCATTAATACTTCTGAATTGTGGATTTATACCCCAATAATTATTACCAAACAAAAAAATCCTTTTATATCAGCGTCTTCTATATTTACCTTTCCATCATAGTTTTACTCTTTTCTCTTTTTCCTCTATTCGCGACCACATATCAATTTGCTTAGTCAAAATTAAAGGGTTTTGACGTTTGGAGTTGTTTTTTTCATCTCCTCCTTGTCAAAACCCCTATAGATTCCATTTTTATTTTTGCCCGGCAGCCTTTTTCTCTTTTACCTTCCGGGCAAATTCCGCTGCTTCATAAAATTTCTTTACCTTTTCCTCAAGCTCTTTAAAGTCCAGCTTTAGTCCTGTCATAATGTTTTCTGCCGGCACTTTATCGTTAAAACTGTAGAATTTAGGAAGCGTTATCTCCTGAAAGTCATAAACCATCAGATTTTTATGCTCCACATCGATGATCCAGTACTCCCGAACTCCTGCTTCCTTATATTTTAGAAGCTTAAGATAGAGATCCCTTTTTCGGTCTTCCAGGTCACTTCCCAAAAACTCTATGGTAACTCTGGGAGCACCTTCAACAAACTCCCCTCCGGCAACCTGTTCCTCATCCTTAACCACACAAATATCAGGAACTATGACGGTTTTGTCATCCTTATCAAGCCTTACACCCACAAACATAAAGGGTCTTCCGTACTCTTCGCCTTCATTACAAGCCTTCATGATCATGCCGTAAAGGTTCCTAAGGTATATACCATAGATAGGAAGATAAGACTTCATTTTGTATATGTAACCATCGATGAGCTCTGTCCTGTCCTCTCTTTTCTGATTGTCTTCAATCGTGTAAGGTCCAATGTCGTACATTTTTCTCCTCTCCATAACAACAAAAGATACCATATCCTCTTTATCCGGAATCCGTCATCTGAAAATCTTCAAACCGGTCAGGAATCAATTCTATGTTAATACCAATTCCCTCATCTTAGGGAGCCCTTCCGTTTCATGACTTGCTATGATAATTGGTCTTCTGCCTTTGTTTTCCATGATATAGTTTATCACTCTGTCTCTGGTTTCCGGGTCAAGTCCTGTCAATGGTTCATCCATAATAAGAATATCCGAAGCCGGAAGCATTGCCCTTACTATGGCAACACGTCTCTGCATTCCACCGGACAGTTCCCTTACGGGTTTGTCCAATGCCTCTTCCTCCAGTATCTTCCCGAGAGCCTCTCTTGCTCTTACCCGGGAGATCATGGGGTCCACACAGGCCACGTTCTCCACTGCAGTAAACTGCTCCAAAAGCCGGTTTTCCTGGAAGACCATACCTACCCTGAGCTTTTTTCCACCTCCGGCAGCTTCTCCCATTGTTATCTCAATGCTTCCGCTGTCAGCAGTCTCCAAACCAGCCATGATTCTTAACAAGGTTGTCTTGCCGATACCGGAAGGTCCTCTCAAGAGAACGTCTCTGGAATCCGAGGCTGTATCAATCATGAGATTCACCTGGTCCAGAACTATCTTCCCATCATATGTTTTAGTAATATCCCTGAATTGAATCAGCACTGATATTCACCTCACTATTTCATAATGAATACATATAAATCGCCATTCTTCCACTTTCAGTTAGTGTCGCAAATGGTAATTGAAAGAATTTTTCACACTACGTTCATATTTAATCAGACTTTTATACACATCTTTAATACTTTCAGTATCAGCTTTTCAAGTATCATCGCCGTCAGTATGATGGTTATGGTCCAGGCAAAGAGGTCTGCTGTTTCAAGATATATTTTTGACTGATACAGGCTGTTTCCCACCGATTTCAGCGGCTGCCCGATAACTTCTGCAGCAACACCGCTTTTCCAGGCCATACCGAGGGCCGCCTGAAGGCTGCTATTCCAGAAAGGATACAGGGACGGCAAATATATGTAGCAAAGCTTCCTGAGCATCGGCATTCTGAATACCTCGGCCATCTCCAAAAGCTTTGGGTCCGTTGCCTTGAGTCCGCTGAGCGTATTCAGATACAGAACCGGGATAACCACCAGTGTACTAACGTAAAGGGATAAAATTTTGTTACCGGCCCAGATAAGTAAAATGATAACAAAACTGGCCACAGGTATTGCCTTCAATGTAGTTATGAAGGGTTTCAGAATATCCTCCACATACTTCTCCCTATAAGACAGCCATGCCAGTAATATCCCGATTATCGAGCCGATAAAAAATCCACCCATAATTCTTACTGCCGAAAACAGTATGGATTGCCAATATTCCCCCGTTAAAATCATTCTCTTTAAAGCTATAATCGTGTTAACGGGGCCGGCAAGCATGATATTGTTGTGCACCAGAAGGCTTGTCAGATGCCATATCAAAAGCCAAAAAATCACGATAAAAGACTTCTTTAACATATATATAGATGTTCCTTTTTATGCTGTTTTGTAGAAATCCTCTCCCGGAAGCTTTCCACCTACTGATTTAGGATTCTGATCAAAGAGAACCTGAAGGTATCCGGAAAGATTTGTTTTCATTTCATCTCCTGCTATTGCAACGATATTGCAGTTCGGTATAGCCTTTGCTGCTATAGGTGCCTTTGCAATGATTCCATACTTTGCAATAAGCTCAGAAGTTCCTTCGATGTCTGAATTGGCCTTCTCGGTGCTGGCCTTGTGATCTTCAATGAATGCCTCCACTTTGTCAGCATTAGCCTCAAGAAAATCATTACGTACTACTGTAACTCCGGTGAGGAGCTTTGATTCGGGTGAAACCGCATCCCACTCGTCTGTAAGGGAGAAAGCAACCTTAAGCTGATCATTCTGAGCAATTGCTACAGTCACAAATGGCTGAGGAAGAACTGCGATCTGATTCGGATCATTCTGAAGAAGTGCTGCAATCTCGGTTGCCTCAGACTTAAACTCAATGTTACAGTCTGTTACTTCATTTTTATCAAGAAGGAAGTTGATGGCATACTCAGGTGTTGCTCCCTGTCCCGTGGAAAGAAGTGTCTTTCCCGCAAGATCCTTAACTGATTTGATGCTGTCATCAGCTGTAACGCAGTAAAGGACACCAAGTGTATTGATATCTATAACGCTGACTCCCTGCTCTGTTTTGTTATAAGCAATGGCTGCAAGGTTAGCAGGGATAAGTGCTATATCAAGGTCTCCTTTTACAAGTTTTCCGAGAATCACATCCGGCTGTGTCTGCATCTCAAAAAGATAGCCGTTCTTATCTCCGGTCTCAACTTCGTTCATAAGGTTTACAAGGCCCATAGTGGTAGGTCCCTTGAGAGAGCCGACTCTTACTGCTCCTTCCGATGTGTCGCCGAATGCTTCCGTCTCCGTTGTCTCAACTGAAGCAGAGGTTTCTTCTTCCTTTGATTCCTCAGCTGCCTTACTTTCCTGAGGGTTTTCTGCTGCAGCTTCTTTTGAATCTTCTGATTCTGTCTTAACTTCTTCTGATGCACCGGTTTCTTTCGCTGCCTCTGTTGCTGCTTCTGCCGAAGCCGCAGCAGTGGTCTCTGCAGTTGTCTCTGTTTTCGCACTTCCGCAACCCACCAGTACCGATCCGGCAAGCACTGCTGCCGTTACAAGCTTTAAAAATTTGTTCTTTTTCATAATCTCCTCCTAAAAATAACTTTAAAAATTTCATCTTTATACAGAAAATTTCTTCCAAACTACCGTCTAATTATATTTCAACCCTCATACGCTAGCAAGTTTTTAATTCTGTTAAGAAAAGAGACCGGCTCGCGCCGGTCCCTTTCTTTTCATACTTCTATTCTAATTCCCCGCTATCAGAATTTATACTCATTTTTTAAGGCTTCAATGGCATTGAGATGAACTGTACCGTTATGTTCCTGCGTCACCGAATCCATAGTAAGCATGTACTTCGGATAATTATCTTTTATACTGTCAAGCGCAGCATACTCCTGACGCTCCATATATGGATCTGCTGTTGAGATAGCAAACTTGATATAACGATAACTTACCTTCACATCCCGTTCTTTTTCCTGATAAGAAGCTGCCTGATCATCTTCTGCCGCCATCTCATCAAAAAAATTATAACTATCTGTCATCACCACATCTGAAGTATTGTTGTCGTTTATCTCCTCATCAGAAGACCTATAGCTGTCTGCCTCCATGGCATTTTCAAAGGCTTTGTCATCAACCTCAAACCTTTCAACAGTTTCAAGCTTATCCTTCTTCTCACTTACTTCTCCGTAATTAGCATTTAAATATTGCTCAAGAACGTCTGCCAGGGAACCCGGTTCAGCTAATTCTGTTGATGTTCTAAACTCATCTGCTCTATCCCTGGTAACAAATGTCCTTCGGCTTACCGCAGCCATGGCGCGCTCTCTTGCCCTTGCATCAGCTTTTTCCTTGACCGCTCTAAGCCTCTCGGTAATACTGTTTTTAGTAACAACCTGAGCGATAACCTTGTTCCTTCCACCTTTACCGGAACCTGACGAAGCTGTACTTAGATCTTTCATAGACATATCGTCCTGCTGCTCTTCGTCAAAATCAACTATCTCAGAAAGAACAAAATCACACTCCCTCTTTCCGATTCGTCCTGTGGAGATGTTGTAATCTTTTGACTTAAGATACATGAAGATAACATTTTTCATGATCAGGCTGTAATCAATCTTTGAATCTGTCTTTTTTACAAAGTAAAAGCCCATATCTGTCAGATAATATTTCTGATCACCCTGAAGCTCTTTCTCGGTCTTGATATCAAACCTGTTGCAGCGATAAACCAGTTTGGCCTTCTCCATGATCTCCAGATATCTTTCCAGGGTTTCACGCTTTACAGGAATCTCTGCCTCATTTCTGAAATAGTCCGTAAGTTTGGTCATGCTGATGCTTTCGCCGAAGGTATCAATGATATAATCCTGCACTGTCTTGAAATATGACACATGTCGGATTTTTTCCATCTTTGCTATATCTTTTTTGAATATTTCTTCAAGAATTCCCGTTAGATATTTTCTTTTTTCCTGTAAATCGGAGCACTGAAGAATTTTAGGCATACCGCCGTCATGAACATAACGTGAGAATTCAAGGATAGGGTTTTCTTCTATCTTAAGATTCATAAAGTCCTTCATTCCTTCGTACTCAGAATAGGACAAGGGTAAAATTTCAAATACCTTGAAGCTGTCCCTGAACTTTGACTCAAAATCCTCACTCAGGATATACGAGCTGGAAGCAGAAAGGAATATTGAGCATCTGTCTTCCTGATAAAGAGAAAAGAGCAGTTCTTCGAATCCCTCCACCATCTGAATCTCATCAATAAAAAGATATATTATGCCCTCCCTTGACTTAATTAATCTTTCATTGATGACCCCGCGGAGTTTTTCTGCATTTTTCACATTTTTAAACTCTTTTGCATCCAAATCGATATGAATGAGGTTAGCGGTTGAATTTCCCCTCCAACGGAGCTCATTCATGATCATCTCCATGATACATGATTTGCCGCTGCCCCTTATACCGGTAAGAATTTTTATCATTTTTTTGTCCTGATAATAGCCCCTGATTTTCTGCAGATAATTCTTTCTCTTGTATAACTTCATAGCTGTGCACCTCACCCTCCCTTGATCGAGCAGCTTCTTAATGGGGTAAAAATTAATTTACTGTTTATAAATATTATAATCTGATAAATTTTTTCAATCTATATTTAAAAAATGACGTTTTAGTCTGTTTTTATATATTTTTATTACGAAAAAAATTTTTACTGTTAAATTTTGCCATATAAACAAAAGAGGGCAAATTCCGTTTGATACAGTTTTTGCCCTCTTCATCGTTTTATTTCATTTTTTTCTGTATTATTTTTACCCTCTTATGGATAATAAGCTCTGGTCTGCAACAGGGTAGTTTTAATTATGCATTAACCTTCTGACCGCTCTTTACATTTCCGCTTGTCATGAAAGTTATCTTATCGTCATCATTTACCTCTGTTATAACTGTAAAGGTCTGCATTGAACATCCGGAGCTCTTTACAGCATCCATGTCAACCTTGATAACAGGCTCTCCGGCTCTTACCACGTCTCCCTGCTTCTTCCATTCTCTTCCAAGCCCATACCGGATAACTTCCTCTCGCCTGTACATCTATGAAGAAGTAGTTTTCTCTGTCCTTCTGGAAAACGTCCCAGATATCCTCAGGATTCGGGCTGTATGGATAGAACTGACCGGCTGCCAGCATGCATCCGATTTTACCCCCCGGAATCATCTCATGTGCAAGCTTAACCGCTTTGGCACTTGCCAAAAGTTCATGGTGTGCGGCATTGTACAGAACAGTCTGTCTATCTTCACCCTCTTTAAAGAAGATTCCCGCTCCCATAAAGGACATATGGAGAAGCATATTTATCTCATTAAAGGTGATCCAGTACTTAACAAGATTCTTATAGCGGGTAAAAATCGCGGTACAATATTTCATATAAGTTTCTGTTGTAAAATGTCGATCCATAACAGCTGTTTTCATGCTAATATTGAATATGTTTAATACGTATTATTATGTTTCACATATAATTTACGTATTACGTAATAATACACATACAGGAATACACCTAATATGATCAAGATTATATTTTTTGATATCGACGGTACTCTGAGACCTTTTGAAACAGGCAATATACCTGAAACAACCATAGCTGCCATCAAAAGGGCCAACGAAGCAGGAATCATTACTGCCATTGCCACCGGCCGTCACTGGATGGAATTAAAGAATGAAAATCTCATAAAAGGAATGCGCTTTGATGCATTTGTTACCCTGGATGGGGAATATTGCTATGTTCTTGATAAGGCGATCGTTGACAAGGCTATATCACTGGATGAACATTCACATCATACAGAGGAATATGTCTTTGATCTTTCCGATCAAACTGAGCCCTTTTGCTATTTTGATCCACTGAACGGAACCTGCGTTCAGAAGATAGAAATTCCAAAGGATCAGGTTCAGATTGTCTTTGATTATTGCAGCAAAAACCATTTTTCCTGCCTTGTTGAAGAAGAGCGTTCCATCTATGCCAATTTCATCTCTGATGAGCTTATGAAGACCTTATATGAGATTAAAAGCGGTACTCCGCCGGTTGTGGATTTTTCCCGTGCCGGTGATAATCCTGTTTTTATGCTGATTCCAGTAATGGATTACGATAATTCCATAAAAATGAAGGACCATCTTACCGGATGTGAGATGGTAAGATGGTCCGACGGACTTAGTTTCGATCTGACTAAGAAGGGAATAACCAAAGTTTCCGGCATCGATTCGATCCTTCGTCATTATAATTTTTCTTTAGATGAAGCAGCCGCTGTGGGAGACGGATGGAATGATATCGGCATGCTGGAGCATTGTCACATAGGAATTGCCATGGGTAATGCCAAGGACGAATGTAAAGCTGTTGCTGACTATATCTGTCCTTCTATCTTTGATGATGGTCTGGCTGATGCGGTGGACTACATCATAAACTATAACCGTAATCATCCGGCTTGATCCATCTGAAAGTACTCATCTTTTCATTAATCTAAATCGTCTAAAAGTGCTATAGGCTTAGATTTTCATCATGCAGAACAATCTCTAATGGCTCTTACAACACACAATTAATTACAAAAACCACAAACCCACCCGCATACCGGGTGGGTTTGTGTTCCACGTGCTTCATAGTTTTTCTATCTCAAAGCTTGAAGCAGCACGCAGCACGTGGTCATGACCTATAAAATCAAGAAAAGTCAGACAATACCGTCTGACTTTTCTTGATGAAATTTCTATTTGTTTTCTGCCTCCGACTCTTTTGCAGCTTTTTCTTTCTCTTTGAGCTCTTTCGCTTCCTTTGATTCAATGGCCGCACCTTTATCTATTTGACCAAGCTTTATCATCAGATCTGATTTCTTTTCCAGCTCTTCTTTTTCATATTCCCTGCCATATTTTTCCGACAGGGTTTCCTTATCAGAGAAGAGATTCGTTCCAAGTCCTAATCTGTCCCCTTCTATTTCCACACCTAATGCAGCCAGAGTAGTTGGAAAATCATCAAAGGTGGTATAGTCTCTCTTTGCTTTTATTTCTGGTTCTTTTGGAGCATTTATAAATGCAGTGTATACCTTCCGGACGTATTCCTTGTCTACCTCATTACAGAAATCGTGATCCATGGTGGGATGGTCACCGGTTATAACTATTGTTGTATCTTCATACCAGTCCTGAGTTTTACACCAGTTAAGAAAACTTTCCACCTGCTTTGATGCACAGTGATAGACATTGGAATACTGGTCATCAAAATTGTCCGGACATATTTCGCAAACATAACCATCCGGAAAATGTGTATCAACTGTAAGTAATGTCACATTAAAAGGATCTCCGGTTTTTGAGAGATTCGTAAGCTCTTCCTTTGCATACTCATAAAGCTTTTTGTCTTCAAATCCCCAGTTAACCCAGTAATCTTTCGGAAATTTATTCTGCTTTTTCCAGTAACTGAAATCTTTTATCTCATAGTTTCCATGGCTTTGAAAATATAGCTTTCTGCCTCCAAAGTAGCCTACAGAGCCAAGAAGCAGTTCCTGTTTGTAACCTTCTTTATCCAGGATATCTCCAAGGGTTATAATCCCTGGAAAAAATGTTTTCTGGGTGTCCATGGCATTTTTATCTATGGATATTTTTAATGGCAATCCGGAAGTCTGTGCAAACATGGCTCCCATAGTCCAGGTTGATCCGGGCATGGAATAGCCTCCGTTTAGAGTTTCGTCTCCTGAAAAATCCTCATTATCCACAGCTATCCTGGTCAGTTCGGGAATAGTGTTTTCATTAAATGCTCCACCATGTTTACTGTCAGCAAAGGTTATTTCCGTAGATTCCAGATAGATGTATATAAGGTTTCTTTTCTTTTCCGGAAATCCTAATCTAACAGTATTCGGATCAACATAATTATCATCTATGAATTCTGACTTCTTAAATTGTGATGCTAGATAATTGCCGAGTTTAAGGTCATCCCAGGCGTTCAACACTGTAAATCCTGTTGTGAACAGAGCTCCTGTAAATGCAAAAATCAGCGCGTATCCATATTTTCTGTTTTTTCTGAAAACAAAGAATATTCCGATAAAAAACAGGGAAACCAGAGCTGCTGGTACTGTGCAATGTAATATGTATTCATTCAGCATCGCAGTACTTGTTCCCTGAAGCGGAGCAACCATATGATAAATGATCTCGTCTACAGTAAGCTCCGACCATGTGGCCATAAGCCATTTAACACTGAACATCAAAAGCATTGACAGAAATACCAGGATCACTGCCAAAATAGTTTCCACATCCGTTACCAGATTTTTGTGGTTTTTGTAAAATTTTTTCATAATCAAATATAGGTAACACGCTGCTTTAATGTGTTATCTTTATTTGCCTCCCCTACTAATTAAAAATCCTTTCCCATATATATTCTTTAAGTTTAATTTTATTTATTTATTGCATCAATGTACATTTTTTCTAAATAATCATCCTTAAAAGTCGTTTTTTTTAATTAACGTACCATTATCTGTTTCATTTTCCTTAAATGTATGTGCTTTAATCCACGTTTGTGTAAATTTTTTATTAATACAGTTGATTTAATATTTTTCATACTCTATATTTTGACTTGAACATATAGTTCCGAAATTATTATCAGAATATATGTTCATGTAAATACTTAGCTTTTTGTTATTTTGCATGATCCTTATGTAAACCGGGATGATATTATGAATTTATCTTTTAAAGAATATATGTTTGCCGAAAAACATAATTATATTACCCACAATGACAAATACGACAAGCTTAGACAGGTTCCACGTCATGGATGCACCAATACATTTGATCATTCAGTAAGAGTAGCTTTTCTTTCAAGCAGACTTGCAAGGCTGGTAGGTGTTGATTCTGATAGTGCCGCAAAAGTTGGACTTCTTCATGATTTCTGTCTTGTGGACTATCATAAGGATGATAAGCATGTTCATAACGGTCGATGGTATTGCTTTTATCATCCGGAGGATGCCGTTATAAATTCTGAAAATGAAGGTTTTCTCCTTTCTGATTTAGAGAAAAAAGCTATTTGGAGTCATATGTTTCCTTTAGCTACTTCTATCCCTACCTCCAGGCTTGGATACGTTTTAACCATAAGTGATAAAATAATCGCTGCACAGGAATCATTTGTCAGTGCAGCTGAAGGATTTAAGAAACTAAAATATAGTACACGTAAAGGATAATATGAATAAACTAATCAATCCCCAGGAGACAATTAAAATCATTCAAAGCAATGATTTTAAATTTCAAAAAAAATTTGGTCAGAATTTCCTGATTGATGAGAATGTTCTTTCTAAAATCATTACCAGTTCTGACATAACAAAAGATGATTGCGTTCTGGAAATCGGTCCGGGTATCGGAACCATGACTCAGGCCCTTGCTGAAGCGGCAGGTCATGTAATCGCAGTAGAAATCGATTCAAATCTTATTCCAATACTAAATGAGACATTAAAGGACTATAACAATGTCACTATAATCCATTCTGATGTGTTAAAGCTGGATTTTAATGATCTCATCTCGACCTATAATAATGGAAATCCCATAAAGGTAGTTGCAAACCTGCCATATTACATTACAACTCCAATCATAATGGGTCTTTTTGAAAGTAAGGCTCCTCTCCGATCCATAACTGTAATGGTTCAGAAGGAAGTTGCAGATCGAATGCAATCCGGTCCCGGTACAAAAGATTACGGTGCTTTATCTTTGGCCGTTCAGTACTATTCCGTTCCTTCCATTGTGCAGCTTGTTCCACCTAACTGTTTTATTCCAAGGCCTAATGTGGGGTCTGCTGTAATCCTTCTGACCAAGCATACGATTCCACCGGTTGTAACAAGAGATGAAGCATTTATGTTTTCTTTGATTAAATCTGCTTTTGGTCAGCGTCGTAAAACATTACAAAATTCTTTGCTTTCCGGTTCTGATATCTCTAAAGACCTGACGATCAGAGCATTAAATGAAATGGGTTTAAGCGAAACCCTAAGGGGTGAAGCTTTATCGCTGGAGCAGTTTGCCACACTTTCAAATCTTCTTTTATCTTACAAATAACAAAAAACATCTATGAATTGTGTACTTTAACAATTCATAGATGTTTTTTTCATGCTTAAACACTATTTAACAATGATAATTTTAGGAGACCCATTTTTATTGATGTTTAAATTCATGGCAATATTGCTATGAATCGATTTCTGTTGGATTCAAATAACTTTTCAGCATCGTCCCTTCCCATTACAGTTTGAGAGTTTCCATTTATATCCGTCAAAGTTATATTCCGCTGATCATAAGCTGTAATATAATTTATTTCATCATTTGTGTAAGCAATTAGCGGATAACCCTTATTCAGATAATACAGGGCTGAAATCATATCCATTCCTGTTGCATTAAGAACTGTATACTCATCAATTTTCTGTATGGTCTCTTTTACGTTTGCATTTGCAAGCAACTGTGAGATTTCCGTTATTTTATCACTTGCCTTATTAATCTTAACTATAGCGCTCTTATCTGCCCTGTTCCAGATAATATCTCCGTCCTCATTTATTACATATCCATAATCATCATGGACTTTTCGATAAGCGTCTCTTAAAGTTCTTTCCTTACCTCTGTAATGTCCCAAGGAGTATGCATAGAAAACGTGGTTTTTTTCTGAGGCCTCTGATATATTCAGCTCTATATTTGAGGCCCTTTCTATTGAATAGTTTTTAGCCGTCTGATATCTTACCTCTTTATTTCCTATATCATTTATTTCGATATATTTTACTTTTCCATACTTGCCTGAATTTGTCGTTCCCAATACTTCTGATTCTTCATTTGTATTCTTATTCGAGATAATGGTTTCACTTTTTACGAATCTATAGTTTCCGTTTACACTATTTTCAATTTCATCAAATTTTATTCTGATTCCATCTACAAATATATTGGTGAAATAAAGACCCTCTTTTTTATATTCCGTTTTCTCATTTGTTTCAGCATCTGTAATATGTATAGCGCTTACCGGAATATCACTGTCATAAGTAAAACTCTCTGCATTTCCCTCATCAATTTCTCCATATATCAGATCATCCTGATTGAATCCTAAAACCCTGATGTATGAATCATTTTTTAATATATCGATCTTTATATTATTTTCCAGATCAATATGTGTTATCTTCCTGGAATGGTATATATCTTCTTCCTTTGGATCCTGGTATGCTACATAACGCTGACTTTCTGAACTTGCAAATTCTATATCATTCAGTCCCGATTCAACCATAAATACTTCAAAACTATTTGTATCTATACCAAAGATATTTCCCTTGTAATACATATATAGTCTTTTATCCTTTGTAAGATATGCCAATCGGTTGACATTATTCTTGATAACCTCATAAGACTCAGCTAAAGGTATAATGAAGTTTTCAATAACTGTTTCTTTAGCATAATCATAGGTGTAATAGACTATTCCCGTTTTTCCTTCATGTTGTCCTCTGTTAATGTATCCATATAAGAGAAAATTTACATTTCCGTTTTCTTCCACAGATAGTATTTTTATATCATGTTTATCGTAATTTTGCCTAAGACTGTCATTTGTTCTTAGAGTAAATATTTCAGTAGCTTTTGGATTCTTTCCCTGTTCATATATCCATAAATCTTTATTTGATTTAAATGCTATATAATCCTTATTCTCTGATGTTACAACTGAAATATCCTCATCATTCCCTATACCAAGTATGAGCTTCTTGTTTTTGGCAGAATCTGATTTTTTGTTATATACTTCATGAGTCTTTCGATCAAAATCCATTATATATATTCTGCTAGGATCATATCTTAGAACATAATTATCTTCATTATCAAATACTGTTTTTTCTCCCTCATCTTCCATTTCGGATTCATATTGTATCTGGATTTCCGACATTAACCCATCATATTCTTTTAATGTTACATAATACTGACCGGATAATTTCATTTCTGTGTCACTCCAGGTTATCTGGTTAAAACTATTATGTAAATCTATATGAGCCAGAGTATTATTGTCAGCTATATTGTTTGATTCAAGATATGTTGAAAGATTCTTTGCTTCATTCTTATCAAATGTACATAGTGTAAATCCAATAGCTATATCTTCTAACTCTTTGGTATGATCTTTATCCGTCCACAGGATTCTTGTATAGTAGTTTAATGTTTTCTCACCTGTATCCAGAATTACCTTCAGTAAATATTGCTGATCCTTTTTAATAAGGTTCTGAATGGGAACAATGATACTGGTATTATTACCATCTTTATCTATACTCTTAATGTCACCCTTTTCTATTAATTGTTCCAGATTCAATGATCTTATCTCGTATTTAGCAGAAATTGCTGTATGATCATATTCCCAAATATTAAGCTTAAGCTGTCTGTCTTCAGGAAGTATTGTAATCATATCTCTTACTGCTTTATTTCCCATATCCTGAATATATGCATGCATTGGATTGATAATGTATCCATTAGTTTCTACATACAAAACCGGAAGTTTTGATTCATCAAGTGTGCTATAGACTTCTATAGCATGTTCCATAGATTTGAATGAAATAAAGAAATAAACAAGAAGAGCAGCAATGAATATGCCGCTCATAAATAATGTTCTTTTTATTAAATTTATAGTATGTTTCTTCACTGTTGTTTCTCTCTATATCCTAATGCCTGTTCAAGCGCCAGTTTTTCCTCGGATCCTAACTCCACTTCAGTTGTACCTGCGTCTACATCCTTTATATATAAAAAACAACCTTCCCTTGAATGTACTGAGTTAATTACAAATCCTGTATTTGTATAATCCAGCAATGCCACTGCAAAAGACATATTTCCGCCTAAACCGCCAAATGCATTATATTTTATCAGACCGAATTTCTGGAATGATGCTCTTATATTTTTATTGAGAATACGCATCACTTCCTTATTCTTCTGGTCTTCAATTTCCAGGTTTTCAACATGTCGCTGTAATTCTACAAAATAATCTTCTAATGTTTCCGCATCCTTTCCCCTCATGAAGTAATCATATTGTTTATACAGCTTTGTGTACTTAACATTGGCTCTTACCGCAATAATCAAAGCCAGAATACCTACAAAGAGTCCCCCCGCTGCTATTGCGATAAGAACTATATTCAAATCAAACATTTTAACCTCCATGAGTCAGACACAAGTCCACTTATTATAGATTTATATCTGACCCACCAATTAAGCCTGAAAGTTTACTTTCAAACTTTTCTCTCATTAATCAATCTTCTCTTGATGAATTTAAAATCATATAAAGTCTGTCCAATTCATCCTGAGAATAATATTCAATTTCCAATTTGCCCTTATCCTTATTTTTTGGAACGATATTTACCTTAGTTCCAAGTTTTGCTTTCATCTTCTTCTCAAGGTCTTTATATAATATCTTTAATCTCTTAAGTTCTTCTGCTTCCGGAGATTCATTCCTGCTCTTATTTTCTTTAGATAGCTTATCAAGCTTAACAAGTCTTTCTATCTCTCTAACGGAAAGATTTTCAGCCGCACATTTATCCGCAATCTTCTTTCTCAGTTCACGATCGTCTATTACAAGTAATGCACGTGCATGTCCCTGTGTTATCCTTCCATCTCTGAGCATTTCAAGAATATCTTCATCAAGCTTCAGCAATCTCAGACTGTTAGTTATGGTAGATCTGTTCTTAGATACTTTTTTTGCAACCTCTTCCTGTGTAAGGTTGAAATCTTCTATCAGAGACTGGTATGCTAATGCTTCTTCTACCGGATTCAGGTCCTCTCTCTGAATATTTTCAATGATAGACATTTCTCTGCTGGTTCTATCATCAACATTCTTAATTACTACCGGGATTTCTTTGAGACCAGCCATCCTGGCCGCTCTCCATCTTCTTTCACCTGTAATTATCTCATAAAAAGCGCCATTTTCTTTTACTACAATTGGCTCGATGACACCATATTCTTTTATATTGTCAGCCAATTCCTGAAGCTTTTCTTCGTCAAAATACTTTCTTGGCTGATTCTTATCAGGCTGGATTCTGCTCAGCTTAATTGAGAATGCACCGATATTTTCATTATTCTCATTTATCGAATTTTCATTCTGATAATCACTATTGTCTTCTTCAGAAAAATCTATTTCCTCTACAATGATATCTTCTTTTTCATTTGATTCCGGAGTTACGATATCTGTTTTAGCATTTATTTCTGAAATTACAGTATCCGGTTTTTCATCTATTTCCTGAGTTACAGTATCTATATTTTCATCTATTTCCTGAGTTACAGTATCTATATTTTCATCTATTTCAGAAGTTACAGTATCTGTTTTTTCTCTTTCATTTTTTTCCGCTACTGTTTCTGCTACTGTTTTGTATGTCTTGTGTTTTTTTTCTGTATTTAACTGTGTATTTCCAAATATCGCATTCAGACCTTTTCCAAGACCTCTTTCCTGTTTAGCCATATATTTCGTCTCCCTTACTCATTACTTCCGCTGCAAGTTTTCTGTAACTGTCGGCTCCTGTAGAGGATGATTCATACAATGTAATCGGTAATCCATGACTTGGTGCCTCTGCTAATCGCACATTTCTTGGGATTAACGTTTCATATATATTTCCATTATAGTTTTCTTGTACAGTCTCAACGACCTGCTGTGATAACTTATTTCTTCCGTCATACATTGTGAATACAATTCCTTCTACAACGAGATCCTTATTTAATCCCTGCTGTACGATGCTAATTGTATTTAATACCTGATTTAATCCTTCCAGTGCGTAATACTCACATTGTATAGGAATTATTACTGAATTAGCTGCTGTTAAAGCATTTACTGTAATAGTTCCTAAGCTAGGAGGGCAATCTATAATAATGTAATCATACTTATTTTTATATGGTGTAAGAAGATTTTTAAGAATCAAATTTTTATCTTCCTGTGAAACAAACTCTATATCTGCTGCAGCCAGGTTCATGTCTGATGGTATCAAATCCAAATTGTCTATTACATCAACCAGTATTGCTTCATCCATTGAGCATTCATCTGTTAATACACTATATATTGTATTTTCAGCTTCATCTAACTCAATGCCGAATCCACTTGTAGCATTTCCCTGTGGATCAAAGTCCAGTAGTAATATCTTTTGATTTGCTTCAGCAAGTGATGCTGCTAAGTTAATAGCGGTTGTGGTTTTTCCTACTCCGCCCTTCTGATTTGTAATTGCGATTATTCTACCCATAACTCTCCCTACCTGTTATTTTATTTCTTTAATGATATTTCATGTAATTATATATAATTTGAGTTAAATAATTGATGATTTTATATTTGATTTATATTCTTTTAATTGATTTTTTATATAGAATGTTTCACGTGAAACATCAGAAAAGTAAATTTAAGATATATGTTTAGTACCGATATTTTACTTCAACATCTAAGTAGTGTCAAATTGTTTTCATCCGACAAAACTTATAACAGCGCACGACACGTGGTCACTACCTGAAAAAAAATCTCTGTAGAATTAACTACAGAGATTTTTTTTATAAAGGATCTTTAGATGGAACTCCAGCTTTTCTTGGATAGTTCTTTGGAGTTTTGGAAATTTTCTTTATTACTATAATAGACCTGTCTGTAACATCATCTGTTAATTTAAATGAGTTTATACCATCTATTTCTCCACCCAGAATTCTTATTGCTTTTTCTGCTAATTTAAGTTCCTCATCAATTTTACCGGATTTATAGGATATAAAATATCCATTTTTCTTTACAAACGGCAGATCATATTCAGACAAAGTAGATAAATTAGCCACTGCCCTGGAAGTTGAAAAATCAAATTTTTCTCTATAAATATCATTATGTGCCAAATCTTCAGCTCTTCCATGAACGAGATTAATACCGTTTAAATTAAGTGTATTAATTACTTCATCTAAAAATTTTAACCTTTTATTTAAAGAGTCAGATAAAATGATTTTTAATTCAGGGAATACTATTTTAAGTACAAGTCCAGGAAAACCAGCTCCGGTACCTACATCTATCATTGATTTATTGTCAAAAAAATTATAATCTACAACCTTACCATCAATCTTTAAATTGAAGATACTCATAGAATCTATAAAATGTTTTACAACTACATCATGTTCTTCTGTAATTGCAGTAAGATTCATTACTTTATTTTTTTCAACCAACATCTCATAAAACTTATATAACTGTTCGATTTGAAGATCGTTAAGTTTAATATTTAGTTTCTTAGTATTAAAGTTGATATCTGTTAAAAAAGAATCTGTCATATTTCCTCCTTAATTTTAATAAGACATTATCCTCCAAAAGTGTTTCACGTGAAACATTTTGGAGGATAGAATAATAAAATATAATTTTAAGCTTTATCTTTCTTATAAGATTCAATATATATAAGAAGAACACTAATATCTGCTGGACTTACTCCACTGATTCTGCTTGCCATTCCTATATTTTCAGGTTTAATTCTAGAAAGCTTTTGTCTAGCCTCTAAACGTAAATTTTTGATTTCATTATAATCTATATCTAACGGAATTCGTTTACTCTCTAAACGTTTAAATCCCTCAACCTGAGATAGTTGTCTTTTAATATATCCTTCATATTTAATTTCGATACCAACCTCTTCTCTTACCAAATAAGGTAATGATGGTCGATTAACATCTATTTCTTTTAACAGTTCATAATCAAGCTCAGGCCTTTTAATAAGATCCGCAAGAGACACTCCGGAATTAAGAGCATTAGAATGGTTTTTAATCAAAAATTCATTTACAGAATCACTGTTACTTACATATGTATTTTTAAGTCGATCCATTTCTTTATTAATAAGATCAATTTTATTTAATGTTTTCTGATACTCTTCGTCTGAAATAAGACCAATGTCATGTCCTATCTTTCTTAATCGTAAGTCGGCATTATCTTGTCTTAACAATAATCTATATTCAGAACGGCTTGTCATCATTCTATATGGTTCAAAATTTTCCTTTGTAACAAGATCATCAATAAGAACACCAATATATGCCTGAGACCTATCAAGTATAATAGCTGGTCTATTTAACAGCTTCATTGATGCATTTATTCCTGCCATAAGACCCTGAACAGCTGCTTCCTCGTATCCGGAAGAACCATTAAACTGACCGGCCGCAAATAATCCATCAATATTCATAAATTCAAGAGAAGATTTAAGCTGTGTAGAATCGATACAATCATATTCTATTGCATAAGCATTCCTTACAATATGTACATTTTCAAAACCTTCCATTGAATGATACATATCATATTGAACATCTTCAGGCATAGAACTTGACATTCCGCTTAAATACATCTCATTTGTATATAGTCCCTCAGGCTCAATGAATATCTGATGTCTGTCTTTTTCAGGAAATTTCATGACCTTATCTTCAATAGAAGGACAATATCTGGGTCCGACACCTTCAATTGAACCATTGTACATAGGTGATCGATCAATATTATTTCTTATAATATTATGTGTATTCTCATTGGTATAAACCAGCCAGCAATCAACCTGTTCTTTTTGAATTGATTCAAAATCAGAAGAAAAAGAAAAAGGTATAATTGGTACATCACCTTTCTGAACTTCAAATTTTGAAAAATCCAAGGTACGTTTATCGACTCTGGCAGGTGTTCCGGTTTTAAAACGAAACATACGTACGTTATTATTGATCAAAGAATCGGTCAGTTTAGTAGCAGATCTTAACCCATTAGGACCGGTGTATTCTATTAAATCTCCTGTTAAACATCTGGAATTAAGATATACGCCGGTACAAAGAATTACAGATTTACCCTTATAAACAGCACCGGATGTTGTTTTTACCCCCGTTACTTTTTTGGAACCATCATCTAAATCGATAGTAAGTACCTCTGATACCTCAGCCTGCCTGATTGTAAGATGTTCCTGATTCTCCAGAGTCTTTCGCATCTCCCTTGTATAAGCCTGTTTATCAGCCTGTGCTCTCAAACTATGTACTGCAGGCCCCTTTGATTTATTTAGCATTTTTGACTGGATAAAAGTTTTATCAATATTTTTACCCATTTCTCCGCCCAAAGCATCAAGTTCTCTGACTAAATGGCCTTTAGAACTACCCCCTATATTCGGATTACAAGGCATCAGGGCAATACTGTCAACACTTACGGTAAAAACAATAGTTTCCAAACCAAGCCTTGAACAGGCAAGAGCTGCTTCGCAACCGGCATGTCCTGCACCAACAACAACTACATCATATGATTCTTCAACAAACGCCATAAAAAACCTCTCTTACTTACCCATACAGAATTTAGAAAAGATTTCATTTATAAGATCTTCCGAAACTTCCTCACCTAAAATATATCCCAACTCTTCATAAGCATGCAAAAGGTCAATGGTGAAAAAATCTTCAGGCAATCCAAGGTTAATTGAATTTAAAACTTCATTTAAAGAACCTTCTGCATTAATCAGACAATTTTTATGTCTGACATTTGTAATCAGCATCTGGTCATTAAAACTTATAGAATTGCTAAAAAAGAGTTCATGGATTTCAGACTCCAGTTTATCAATACCTACAGAAGTCTTCGCACTGAAAGGTATTACTTTTTTACCGGTAAGTTCCTCTAATTCTTTTTGATCAATTATTTGTATTAAATCCGTCTTATTTAACAGTACTATACATTTACGATCTCTTATTTTATCTATAATTTTATAATCAGATACATCCAATCTTATTGAGGAATCTACCACATAGATAATTAAATCTGCATTATTGGCAGCTTCCAGTGCTCTTTCAACACCAATTTTTTCAACAGTATCCTCTGTATCTCTGATTCCCGCAGTATCAATGATAGTTAAACTTACACCCTTAAGATTTATGTGTTCTTCCAAAGTATCGCGGGTGGTTCCTGCTACATCAGTAACAATAGCTCTGTCAGATCCTACCAGTGAATTAAGCAATGAAGATTTACCGGCATTAGGCTTCCCAAGAATTACAGTTTTTATGCCCTCTTTCAACATCTTTCCATCATCAGCAGAACTTATCATATATAAAAGATCATTTTTGATAGATGTAATATGATTAGATAAAGTTCCAGTAAACCCACTGATATCAATATGTTCAGGATCATCGAGACCTGCTTCAATGTAAGCAAGGTCTTCAAGTATTTGAGCCCTGTATTTTTTGATATTATCAGAAACTGAACCTCTTAACTGATTTATAGAGGCTTTTAATGCAAATTCATTTTCAGAACTAATTATGTCACCTACTGCTTCAGCTTCCGAGAGATCAATACGACCATTTAAAAATGCTCTTTTGGTAAATTCTCCGGGTTCTGCTAAACGACAGCCATTTTTTATTGCAACATCAATGATTTTTTTCATCATTAACACACCACCATGGCAATCAATTTCAACAGTATCTTCACCTGTATAAGATTTAGGTCCCAGCATAGTTATCACAAGAACTTCATCAAGAGGATCATTGTCTGAATAAACAAATCCGTATTTAACCTGATGTGATTTTGAAATATCAACCGGCTTCCCACTTTTAGACCTGATAAACTTTGAAGCAATTTGTACTGATTCCGAACCACTTATACGTATGATACCTATTCCTGATTCAACAGCAGCTGTTGCAAGTGCACAAATTGTATCATTAAACATTTATTTCTCCTCAATAATCAAAAGATTATAACTTACTATTCCAGATTTACTGTTACAGATTTAATTGGATCCTGGAAAAAGGATAGATTATCCACATTAAAAACTTCAATAATTCTAATTGTAGAATATGTTATTTTCAAGTTTTAATCGATATATAAAACAAAAAAATAACCCTTGGCGAATAAAACGCTAAGGGTTATCCACAAAACTACCAAGATTCAATGTTAAAATGTGGAATTAACTATTCTCAGTATTGTCATTTCCAACATTTCCGTTACTATTCTCTCTTCTTGATTCTTTCTTATAATAAGAATTGTCTCTTGAATAATTCTTCCTATCTCTTTTTTTCATATAGATGATTACATGTCTGAATGGTTCCTCACCTTCTGACTTTGTTGTAACAAATCTATCATTCTGTAAAGCACTGTGAATAATACGTCTCTCATAAGGATTCATAGGCTCAAGAGATACAGCTTTGTGATTTCTTCTTACTTTATAAGCTATATTTTTAGCAAGATTTCGTAAAGTAGCCTCTCTTCTTGATCTGTAATCTTCAGTATCAAGTTTTATACGAATGTAATCTTCCTTATGATTTTTATTAACAACCAAAGAAGTTAAATACTGAAGGGAATCAAGTGTCTGTCCTCTCTTACCTATCAATACTCCCATATCAGAACCTTCAAGGTTGATGAGCAATTCATTTATCTCATGATTAAAATGAGATTTTGGATTAACATCCATATTCATGCCGTTTAAAACACTGACGATAAATGATTCAGCATCTTTAATAGCTGCATTTGCTTCTTCCTCTGAAATTGGCTTGATCTCATGCTGTTTTTTTGTTTCAACACTTGATTCAGAATCCACAGACATATTAGAAAAATCTCTTTTATCATGTCTACGAGACTTTTTATCCTTATCAGACTTGTAAGATTTCTCTTTCTTATTAAACTCTGAACTTTCAGTTTTTGTCTCTTCGATTTTATCAGAAACAACTGTTTCTTTTTTAGTGTTTAGATCATTCTTTTCAGATACTGAAGAATTGGATCTGATTTTATCAATATCCTTTTCAATATTTGCTAAATCATTTTGTTCATTTGTTTCTTTAACAGAAGCCTCAATGATCCAGGGTTTTGCTCCTATTCCAAACAGACCTGCTTTTCCTTCAACTACAACATTATAGTTTAATCTGTCAGATGTAATTCCAAGCTGTATCAGGGCTTTTGTTATAGCTTCATCTTTAGTTTTAGCTGAAACTCTTATACTATTATTCATAATATCCCTCGTTATTTACTTCTTATCACTTTTTTCATTCTTTTCATTATAAAGCTGAACCATATTTGCTTTTGAAGCTAAAGATCCGGGCTTTGCGTTCTTATTATAATAATCAGTAGATTCCTTAGTTTTATAATTCTGCTTTGCTATAACTTCCAAACGATTATTCTCTGAAGTTTCAGCTTTGTCTTTAGCAGCCAAAATACGATTTTCAACAGATTTTTCATCAATTGGAGCCAGTCCCTTTTTTGCACGTTTAGCATTTGCAGCAGCAATCTGCTTTTCGATCATTTCTTTATCTGAAATCTTACTGAAATAATTATTCAAAAGTAACTGCTGAATGATCATAACGCCTGAAGATGCACACCAGTAAAGACCGATACCTGATGCAAAAGAAAAACAGAACCAAACTGACATAAGAGGCATGGTCAAATTCATACTCTTCATCATCTGCGCAGACTGATCATTTCCATCAGATAAGGCCTTATTGGAACTTGACATAAGTTTTGTACTTAAATACTGGAATACACCTGCCAAAATAGGAATTATCCAATAAACATTAGGTACCAAACCCATTGAACTTGGAGCTGTAGAAAGATTGATTCCTAAAAAGTTATTAATACGTTCTGCATCAGCTGAAGCTTTTTCTATAACCTGAGATGCATCAGGAAATACAGAAGCAAGATTACTCCACTGAGTAGGATTTAATTTATAAAGAAAATCGACAATAAAATTTGAAACCTGTTCAGAAGAATAGCTTGCATTCTCTTCAATACCAAGATTATGCAATTGCTTAAGTATAGCAGTAAGATTATTGTTATTGCCAAATTCTACAAGCTTCTGAGCTGCAGAATCACCGCCTATTGCGTTCAAAACATTAGAATAAATTATGTAAACAGAAGGAACATAGGCAGGTATGTTCATAATAATACGATAAAGTGCAAAAATAACCGGCATCTGAAGTAAAAGAGGAAGGCATCCACCGGTCATGGATGTACCGTACTTCTCATACAATGCCTTCATTTCAGCCTGCTGTGCCATCATAGATGCATTATCAGTTTTATTTTTATACTTTTCCTGAATTGCTTTCATTTCAGGCTGCATCAGCTGCATCATTCGTGAAGATTTCTGCTGACGAAAACTGGTGGGGAAAAGTATTATTCTCATTACAATTGTAAATATAATGATTGAAAGTCCGATATTTCCGATACCTAAACTCTCGAGAGTATTATAGATAACATTCATGATCATCCCGAGAATTTCAACTATAACATTCCAAATACTGCCAAGTATCGGAAGACTTGAAGTATTTTTAGTTAATAATACTAAGTAAAAACTATCCAAGGATTTACCTCCGGTTAAGGAACAGGATCATAACCGCCTTTTGACCAGGGATTGCAGCGTAAAATACGCCAAATGGCCAAACAACTACCATAAATACAACCATACTTTTTAATTGCCTCAACGGCGTATTGAGAACAAGTAGGAGTATACTTACAGTGAGCACCTATATATGGTGAAATACCTTTTTGATAACACCTGATTAAAAAAATCATTACTTTTGATATCATATAGAACTCCAAAAAATAGAAAAATCAATCTAAGTAATATATGTCAGCTCACTTCAAAACTCTAAAATACGATTATTATCGTTTATACTAAGATATGATGCCTATTCAATAAATTTAAATATTGTGATTCAAGTTGATTGTAATTGCAAAAGTTTGCTTTAAAACGAATTACTATAACGATGTCTAAACCCTTTTTTACTTTATTATCATTTAATCTGAAGATTTCTCTCATCTTTCTTGCAAATGTATGCCTTACTACGGAATTACCGATCTTTTTTGAACAGGAAATACCAATTCTGTTATGATCAAGTCCATTTTCAATAATATACATAACAAGAGCACCGGTCGCATGAGAAATACCGTTTTTGTAGGCAATCTGAAAATCTTTATTCTTTTTGATAGAAGGAAAACGTTTCATTTTCAAAACCCCACATTATCAAATATTAAATGAAAAAAGACCGCCATTTAATAGCGGTCTCAATCATAATTCAAATAAATTATTATACTGTTAATGCTGCTCTACCTTTTGCTCTTCTGGCAGCCAGTACCTTTCTTCCGCCTGCTGTAGCCATTCTAGCTCTAAATCCATGAACCTTGGCTCTCTGTCTTGTCTTAGGCTGTAATGTCATCTTTCCCTTATGCATACTGACACCTCCTTTTCTGATAAACTTTCAGGACTCCATTGATAATTAAATTTTCAATGTAGGACCCCTTAATAGCCCTTAGTCCTGAAGTACCTTCAGATCTAGGGTAAACATCGTTTGTATATTATAAGGAAATACCTATTTTTCGTCAATGTTTTTTTCTTTATGTTTATCAACAAATTTACCAACATTTCCACAGTATAATAATTTATCAACAAAATGTGTATATCTATGTGGATAAGTGTAATCAATGTTAATAAAAAACCTAATTATTACCTAATATTTAAAAAATCTTAGTGTGGAAAAATATCCCTATATGTATACTTATCCACATCTTAGATTGAAATATTATCCACACTTTGATATAATTTCTCTGTGATTTTATCTATTAAGGAGATCCTCACATGAGTGATTTTGAGTTAATTCGGAAGAATTGGGATGATATTCTGAAAAACATGAAAGAAGAACATGATATTTTGCAGGTATCATTTGACACATGGTTAAAACCCTTAAGATTATTTGATTTTATTAACGGTGAACTTCTGATAATAGTACCTGAAGAAGGATATAAAAAGATCCTTGATAAAAAGTATTCTCTTTTTTTAAAGGTAGCAATCGAGGAAAAAACAAATATTCCTGTTAATGTACTTTTTGTAATTGAAAGTGAAGCAAGGGAATATGTAAAGAAATTACAGATAGCTATCAATGATAAAAAAGATCCTTCTATTATATTAGAAGAAACTCTGAAAGAAGCAAATCTGAATACGGAATATACATTCGATACTTTTGTTGTTGGATCAAGCAATAATCTGGCTCACGCTGCGTCATTAGCTGTGGCAGAATCACCGGGTGAAATATATAATCCTCTGTACATTTATGGAGGAGCCGGTCTCGGTAAAACACATCTTATGCATTCAATTGCTCATTTTATCCTGAAAAATAATCCTACAGCAAAGATACGTTATGTTACATCAGAGACATTTATTAATGAATTTGTAGACTCCATAAGAAATAAGAATAATATGTCTCCGGCTGATTTCAGAAATAAATACAGAGAATTGGATGTACTTTTGATTGATGATATACAGTTCATCATCGGAAAAGAGGGAACCCAGGAAGAGTTTTTCCACACATTCAACACTTTATATGAAAATAAAAAGCAGATAGTAATAGCATCTGATAAACCACCTAAAGATATAGATAATCTTGAAGACAGACTGAGATCCAGATTCGAGGTAGGACTTATAGTAGATATACAGATGCCGGACTTTGAGACACGTATGGCTATTCTTCGTAAAAAAGAAGAGCTAATGCATGTAAACATTGATAATGAAATAATAAAATACATAGCTACAAACATTAAATCAAATATCAGAGAACTTGAAGGTGCTCTTACAAAAATAGTAGCTATGTCAAGACTCAAAGGACAATCCATAGATATAACCCTTGCGGAAGAACTACTAAAGGATCATATAACTCCTGACGGACCAAAGGAAATCACACCTGAGTTTATAATAACTACTGTTGCGGAACATTTCGGAATTACAAATATTGAAATAGCTTCACAGAAGAAGAATAAAGAGATTGTATTTCCAAGACAGATTGCTATGTACCTTTGCAGAACCATGACAGATGCACCTCTAAAGAATATAGGAGAATATCTGGGAGGCAGAGATCATACTACTATAATGCACGGAATAGACAAGATATCCACAGAATTACGCACAAATGAACAATTGAATTCCACAATTGAAACTTTGAAAAAGAAGATATCTCCATAGCATTTATTTTATAAACATTTTATAAAATCGATATCAACATAGTTATTAAAGTGGATTTTTCAAGTGATAGAGCCATTAATTTTACTTTTTCACATTTCCACATCACCTATTAGTACTACTAAGAATTAAAATAAATAATTAATTTAAAGGAAAGGCTGCTTTATGAAATTACAGTTTAAGAAAAGTGATCTTACAAATGCTATTAATATAGTATCAAAAGCTGTACCATCGAAAACTACAATGTCTATATTGGAATGTATACTTCTTGATGCATCAAGTGGAAAGATACAGCTTGTTGGAAATGATACTGAATTTGGTATTGAAACTGTTTGTGAAGGAAGTATCGTTGAGCCAGGTAAGGTTGCATTGGAATCTAAAATATTTTCAGAAATTATCAGAAGATTACCGGAAGCTCAGGATGTTGAGGTTACTATCGAAACAGATTCAAGAAATAATACAGTAATTACCTGCGAGAATTCAGTATTTAAAATTGCGGGACGTGATGGAAACGAGTTTACTGCATTACCAAAGATTGATAAAACTCAGTCTTTATCACTTTCACAATTTACACTTAAGCAGATTATCTCACAGACTATCTTTTCTATTGCCATGAATGACAGCAACAAGAAAATGACAGGTGAATTATTTGAAATCCAGGATGATAACCTTACAGTAACATCACTTGACGGTCACAGAATTTCCATAAGACAGGTAAAGCTTAATAATTCTTATGATTCTGCTAAAGCAATCGTTCCCGGAAAAGCATTAAATGAACTTGTGAAGGTTCTGAATGGTGGAATTTATGACGAAGTGATCATGTATTTTTCAAAAAATCATATCATGTTCGAGTTTAACAACACTTTAGTTGTAACAAGACTGATAGATGGCGAATATTTCCACGTAGCACAGATGCTTTCAGAGGATTATGAAACAAAAATCACTGTAAACCGTAAAAATCTCCTTGATTGTCTTGAAAGATCTACGATATTTGTCAGAGATAACGATAAACAGCCACTTGTTCTGAAGATTGAAGAAAATGTTATGGGATTAAAGATCACAACAGATCTAGGAACAATGGATGCTGAAGTTGCTATTAAAAAGATTGGTAATGATCTGATGATAGGATTCAATCCGAAATTCCTGGTAGATGCACTCAAGAATATTGAGGATGAGGAAATTTCGATATATATGTCCATTCCACGTTCACCGTGTTTTATCAGGGATGACAGTAAATCCTATAATTATATGATCTTACCTGTAAATTTTAATGCAGATGCAGTGTAATTATTAAATGATAATAGATTCATTAGAATTAAAAAATTTCAGGAATTATGAATCCTTAAAGGTGAGTTTGAGTCCGGGAACCAATATATTTTATGGGGATAATGCTCAGGGAAAAACCAATGTTCTTGAATCGATTTTTTTAGCTTCAACTTCCAAATCCTACCGGATTGCAAAGGACAAGGATCTCATACAGTTTGGTAATGATGAAGCGCATATCAAAATGGAAGTAAGGAAACATGATGTGCCTTACAGGATAGATATGCACCTGAAAAAAAATAAATCAAAGGGAATTGCGATAGATGAGATACCCATAAGAAAAGCGTCAGAACTGTTTGGTATAGCCAATATAGTCAGCTTCAGTCCCGAAGATTTAGGATTGATAAAGGATGGACCTGCTGTAAGACGAAGATTCATGGATCTTGAATTATGTCAGTTGGATAAAATATATCTTTACAATTTAACAAGATACAACAGAGTTCTGGATCAGAGAAACAAACTGTTAAAGGATATTGCTATAAAGCCTTCATTAATCGATACCTTATCTGTATGGGACGATGAGCTCATAAAGTATGGGACTAAAATAATCGAGATAAGAAATATTTTTATTGAAGAGCTTAAAGATATAATAATTGACATACATCATCATTTAACAGGTGGAGTTGAAAAATTAGAGATAGTTTATGATGCGAATGCAGGCTCTCAGGATTTTCAAAATACATTATCCCGTATGAGAGAATCCGAGATAAGACAGCATATAACCTTAGTCGGACCACACAGAGATGACCTTCTTTTTTTGATAGATGGCAAGGACATAAGAAAATTCGGTTCTCAGGGACAGCAGCGAACGGCTGCATTAGCCTTAAAGCTTAGCGAAATTGAGCTGGTGAGAAAAAGAATTGATGATGATCCCATACTTTTACTGGATGATGTACTGTCGGAGCTTGATTCAAAAAGACAGAATTATCTTCTGGATATGTTAAGTGAGACACAAAATATTATAACCTGCACCGGACTTGATGATTTTATCAATAACCGTTTTCATATTGATGAGCTGTTTCATGTAGTAAAAGGAACAGTTACAAAAATAAATGATAAGTCAAAAATATTATCTTAGATTACAACGTAATCTAAAATGATACACATTGAATATGGGGAAAAATAAATGGCAATCGAAAAAAATGATGATCTGTTAAAAGAAGAAGAACTTATGAAGGGTTCTGCTGATTATAATGCGAATCAGATTCAAATTCTGGAAGGTCTGGAAGCTGTAAGAAAAAGACCCGGAATGTATATAGGATCTACTTCCATAAGAGGTCTTCATCATTTGGTGTATGAAATTGTTGATAACTCTGTTGATGAAGCGCTTGCCGGATTTTGCAGCAGTATTCTGGTAACCATAAACAAGGATAATTCCATTACAGTTACTGATGACGGAAGAGGTATACCTGTTGATATCCAGAAAAAAGCAGGAAAACCGGCACTTGAAGTTGTATTTACAGTTCTTCATGCAGGAGGCAAATTCGGAGGATCCGGATATAAAGTATCAGGAGGTCTTCATGGAGTAGGTGCCTCTGTTGTTAATGCTCTTTCAAAGAATCTGGAAGTTTCGGTATTTAAAAACGGTAAGATCTATAACATGAAATTTGAAAGAGGAAAGGTTATTCAGGATATGACCGTAATAGGTGAATGCGATCCTGAAAAACATGGTACAGAAGTACATTTCCTTCCGGATCCTGAGATTTTTGAAGAAACAGTATATGATTACGAAACATTAAAAGTAAGATTACGTGAAACAGCATTTTTGACAAAGGCTCTCAGGATAACTCTTCGTGATGTAAGAGACGAAGAAGTCCATGAAAAGTCATTCCACTATGAAGGTGGAATAAAAGAATTTGTGGGATATCTTAACAAAGGTAAAGAACCTTTGTATTCCGATGTTATTTATTGTGAAGGTGAAAGAGAAGGTGTGTTTGTTGAGGTTGCGATGCAGCACAATGATTCTTACTCCGAAAATACCTACACATTTGTAAATAACATAAATACACCTGAAGGTGGTTCACACCTGACAGGTTTTAAAAATGCGCTGACAAAGACATTAAATGACTATGCCAGAGAAAACAAGCTTCTTAAGGATTCTGAACCAAACTTAAGCGGTGATGATATAAGAGAAGGTTTAACAACAGTTATTTCTGTAAAAATAGGTGATCCACAGTTTGAAGGTCAGACAAAACAGAAACTGGGAAATTCAGAAGCCCAGACAGCGGTTCAGGGTATTGTCAGCGAACAATTGACATATTTTCTTGAGCAGAACCCCGGTGTAGCAAAGGCTATTTGCGAAAAATCGGTTTTAGCCCAGAGAGCCCGTGCTGCAGCAAGAAGAGCAAGAGATCTTACAAGAAGGAAATCTGCTCTGGATGGTGTTGGACTTCCCGGAAAACTTGTTGATTGTAATTCAAAGGATCCTAATGAATGTGAAATATTCATTGTTGAGGGAGATTCAGCATTAGGACCTGCCAAGGACGGAAGAAATGTTAATACACAGGCAGTTCTTCCACTCAGGGGAAAAGTACTGAATGTTCAGAAGGCAAGACTGGACAGAATCTATGCCAATGAAGAAATAAAGGGAATGATAACAGCCTTTGGTACAGGCATTAAAGAAGATTTTGATATTTCAAAGCTGAGATATAACAAGATCATCATAATGACTGATGCCGATGTTGATGGTGCTCATATAGCAACACTGATGTTAACATTCATATACAACTTTATGCCTGAGCTTATAAAGCAGGGTCATGTTTACCTTGCACAGCCGCCATTATTTAACATAACTAAAAATAAGAAACACTATTATTGTTATTCTGATGAAGAATATCAGGAAGTATTAAAGCAGATCGGAGCTGAAGGAGCTGATGTATCCAGATTCAAGGGTCTTGGAGAAATGGATACGGAAGAGCTGGCAGAAACCACCATGGATCCGGAAACCAGAACCTTACTGAGGGTCAATATGGTTGACGATGATAAGGCCGATCTTGACGTTACATTTACTACTTTGATGGGTGACCAGGTAGAGCCCAGACGTGAATTCATCGAAGAAAATGCAAAATATGTAACAAATCTTGATGTTTAACATAATTGGAGGAAAAGATTTTGGAGCCAAATGTTTTTGATAAGGTCCAGGATGTAGATCTCAAAAAAACCATGGAAAACTCTTACATTGATTACGCCATGAGTGTAATTGTATCAAGAGCTATCCCTGACGTAAGAGACGGACTTAAGCCTGTTCAAAGAAGAGTTCTGTACTCTTTGCAGACATTAGGAGTAACACCTGATAAAAAAACCAAAAAATGTGCGACCATAGTAGGTGAATGTATGGGTAAATATCATCCCCATGGAGATTCATCTATTTACGGTGCCCTGGTATATATGGGACAGGCATGGTCAATGCGTCATGTTTTGGTGGATAAGCAGGGTAACTTTGGCTCAGATGACGGTGATTCACCTGCCGCAATGAGATATACTGAGGCAAAAATGTCAAAGCTTGCGGGAGAAATGCTGGCAGGAATCAACAAGGATACTGTTGATTTTATGCCTAACTTCTCAAATGAGTATGATGAGCCCACTGTACTTCCTGCAAAATTCCCTAATCTTATAGTTAACGGTGCGACAGGTATTGCAGTTGGAATGGCTACAAATATACCTCCTCATAACCTTAAAGAAGTTATAAATGCTGTTGATCTTATCATCGATAACAGAATCAATGATAAAGAAACAACCATCGAAGATATCATGAAAGTAATTCCGGGTCCGGATTTTCCCACAGGAGGACTGATACTCGGAAGAAAAGGTATAGAAGAAGCATACAGAACCGGAAGAGGTAAGATAAAGATCCGTGCCGTATGTGAAATTGAGGCTATGCAGAACGGTAAACATCGCATAGTTGTTAAAGAACTGCCTTATGTTGTTTATCGTTCAAGAGTTATCGAAAACATAGCTGAGCTTGTAAAAGATAAAAAGATTGACGGTATCACATACATAAATGATGCATCAGGTAAAGGATCTACTGCAAAGATAAATATAGAATTACGTAAAGATGCAAATCCGAATGTAGTTCTGAATCAGCTGTATAAACATACACAGCTTCAGACAACATTTGGTGTAATTATGCTGTGCATCGTTAATGGTGAGCCGAAAACATTAAACCTCATGGAGATATTGGAAGAATATCTCAAGCATCAGGTTAATGTTTTCACCAGAAGAACCAGATATGATCTGAATAAAGCTCAGGAAAGAGCACATATTTTAGAAGCACTTTTAAAGGCTGTTGATCATATAGATGAAATTGTGCATACCATCAGAGCGGCTGCCAATACAGAAGAAGCAAAACTGAATATTTCTGCAATGTTTGGTTTTGATGATGTGCAGGCCCAGGCAATAGTTGATATGCGATTAAGAGCATTAACAGGTCTCGAAAGAGGAAAGCTTAAGGAAGAATATGATGATCTTCAGAAAAAAATCGCATATTTTAATGAATTACTGAATGATCCTAAAAAAATGCTCGGAGTTATAAGGGAAGAGATTAATGTCATTGCCGACAAGTATGGAAATGACAGAATGACAAAATTCGGTTTTGATGATTCATTGGATGATGAAGATCTGATCCCGGATGATGATACAGTCATCGCAGCCACCAGATTAGGATACATTAAACGTATGTCTCCTGAAAACTTTAAGCAGCAAAATCGTGGCGGTAAAGGCATTAAGGGCATGCAGACCATAAATGATGACATAATAGAAGATTTGTTTATGACGACAAATAAGCATTATATTATGTTCTTCACCAATACAGGACGCTGCTTCAGAATTAAAGCTTACAAGATTCCTGAGGCATCAAGAACATCCAGAGGAACAGCTATGGTTAATCTGTTGCAGCTGGCTCCCGACGAATATGTAACTGCATCATTTGCAATTGATGATGATTATGCTGAATCAGATCAGTACCTTCTCCTGGCAACAAAGAACGGAACAGTAAAGAAAACTCCGATTTCAGAGTATACGAACATAAGAAAATCAGGTCTGATAGCAATTGCACTCAGAGATGATGATCAGCTTATAGAAGCAAAACTCATCGATAAGGATGAAGATATCATGATCGGAACAAAGTACGGAATGGCTATTCGATTTAACGAAAGAGATGTTCGTATTACAGGACGCAGTTCATATGGTGTACGAGGAATTACATTAACAGATGATGATGTAGTTGTTGGTATGCAGAAAATCAGTCAGGGAGACTTTGTTCTTGTCGTATCCGAAAAGGGCATGGGAAAACTTACCAGTACTGATGAATTTAAGCTTCAGAAGAGAGGCGGAAAAGGATTAAGATGCTATAAGATTACTGAAAAAACAGGAAATCTTGTAGGATTTAAGCTTACCGATAAATCAAGAGAGATAATGCTTATAACAAATGAAGGCGTTATCATCAGAATGTCTTTAAAGGATGCCAAGGATATCGGAAGAAATACTTCAGGTGTTAAATTCATGAATATAGATCCTGCTTCAAATGTTGTTATAGCTTCAATTGCCAAAGTCAGAGAATCAACAACAGAAGCTGATTTAAAGAAAGAAGAACAACTGAATGAAGAGTCCGATAATGATCAGGAGTAAAATGATCAATCGTTAATCAGGTTTTGATAAAGATATTTATTTTATACAGATTTATGTATAAAAAATAGGATTTACAGAACTTAGCGGGGTTTCCAAATAGTTATTCAGGATTAAACTTAAAATGACATGGTCATAGAAAAGACCATGTCATTTTTTATATTCAGATTTCAAAGATTTATACATATCAAGTATATAAAAATTGTATAAAGACTAGTTGACAGACAAATGTTTTATTGTTAATATACTAAGGCACCTCAAAAAAGGGGTGATATAAACGATCCTTAAACAAAAACCTTGGTAGGGACGTTTGAAGAATAATAGATTAAACTCTATGATTCAAAGTGGAGTAGTACTCAAGAGGCCGAAGAGGCGCCCCTGCTAAGGGTGTAGGTCGGATAAAACCGGCGCGAGGGTTCAAATCCCTCCTGCTCCGTTTTAACTTTTAAAAAAAGTTAAAAAAGCGTTTGACAAACTATCATAACTTTGATATTATGTCCGAGTTGCAAACGCAACAGAACCTTGAAAATCAAAGATCGATTAATACACAGACCCTGAAGATTCTATAAAGAAGATTCAGAAGCGGAGGATCTTTAAAGATCTGAAGCGAGACCAAAAGGTCTAAAGCGAATAATACAATCGCAGTAAAGAAAACGGACAGAACAAATAAAGCCAAGCTTTTAGTTCTGAACGGGAAGAACTTAAAAGAGAGAAATCTCTTTCGTATTTAATATGAGAGTTCGATCCTGGCTCAGGATGAACGCTGGCGGCGTGCCTAACACATGCAAGTCGAACGAGCGAGAGATGAAACCTAGTGATTCTCAAGCGAGTGGCGGACGGGTGAGTAACGCGTGGGTAACCTGCCTTAC
>NZ_JNJM01000024.1:0-62304 GCF_000701645.1 Oribacterium sp. FC2011 | reverse complement strand
CATATCGCGAAACACCGAATATGAGTCATTGCTAAGTCTGATTCTACATGACCCATATCACCAAAACACAAGATATGAGTCAATGTTAAGTCCGATTCTACATGACTTATATCCCCGTAAATCAGATTATGAGTCAAGCAAAAGCCTGGTTCACCGGCTGAACTGTTACCATTTCAATACCTACCGGTATCTCTCCGCCATACCCTCAATATCCTCGCGGATCTTCTCCCTGAGGCTTTCCGGCTCCAGGACAGTGACCCTCTTCCCGTACTGCAGCGCCCAATACTCCATTGCCTGCTCATTACAGTAAACATGAATCTCCATCATATCCACGCCATCCTCTGTGTACTTTTTCATTATCTGAAAATCTTTTCCGAACCAGTCCACAAGATCATTCATGAACTTAGCATCGGTCTTCAGAAGCACGCTCACAGAATTGCCGGAAAACATATAAACATGCTCAGCCATATGCTTGGGAAGATTAAGCCCGTTTTCCATACCCTTTATAAGCCTGGTATCCTTTATGGGCTCCTCCAGAAGCTTCATCTCAGTCATCCTGTCTATACGAAAATGAGATATAGTGTCATACTTATCGTAATTTCCCACGAGATAATAGTGACCGTTGGACATGACCACCTGATAGGGATTAAAGATGAAAGGCTCCTTCCTCGTGGGATGCATCTTGAAATCCGTGCCGTAGACATTGTAAATAAAAGAAATCTTCCGCTTTTTGGTCATGGCATCATCAATGATATCCAGATTTATCATCACCTGCTTGTTTTCGGTATGCTGAAGATCCGTATAATTCTCGATATAGGATAAATGTGGCGAAAAATACTTATTACCCTTATTTTTGAGCTTTTCGATAAGTGCCGCGGACTGCGCCCTGGTAACACCCTTTGAAAAAATAACCGAATTAATCAGGAGCTGTAGTTCCGCATCATCAAATTCCCTTGAAAGAAGACAATACCCATCATCAATACTAATGTCATAGCCCAGATCTATCAGGTACTCCGCATTGTTCCTGACAGAACGCCTGTCACATTCAATACCGTAATTATCTTTAAGCAGTTTTAATATCTCCTGCTGTGTAAGTCTGTGATCCCCATCCGTATATTTTTCCAATATCTCAAGGATCAGCATATTAAGCATTTTCTTATTGCCTCTGCCCTCGTACATATTTACTCCTTATATGGCTTTCCATCCAGTATCGCTTCCATCAGTCGGTCCTCTTTATCATATACGAGTTTCAACGAGAAAAAGCTGTCCCTCTCCAGAAGAAGCTTCAGGAATATGCGGTCCCCCGGCCACACATTTAGCTCAGACACATCACTTTTGTTCACCCATTTAAGCTCTCCTTCATCACATTCTGTCTGTTCCCCGGTAAAACCGTCAGCTGTGAAAAGATGCATGTATTCCGACTCTGCCCTGCCGGATATAAAGGTTACTATCCCCCGGTATTTCCAGGAGGTTAATGTATATCCCGTTTCCTCCATCACCTCTCTGACCAGGCACTCCTCCGGACTCTCATCCTTTTCAAATTTTCCGCCTACTCCGATCCACTTGGCGTGGTTTAGGTCATTCTGCTTCTTTGTCCGGTGAAGCATGAGGTATTTATCATCCTTTTCTATATAGCAAAGAGTTGTGAGTATAGCCATTTCTCCTCCGTTTTTACATTTTCAAATATTCCGAAAGAATCTTCCCTAATGATAATAATTTTACCAAAGATATCTCTGCCTGTCTCAGTTTTAACGAATTGAATATTTTTTTAATCACAAAAAAAGCGGCCTTCCATATAGGAAAACCGCTTTCGTAATTTCATATATTCAATTATTCTGCATCTCTGCTGCTAAGTGCAAGTCCCATAGAATCAAGCTTTCCGAGAATCTCATCGATAGACTTACGACCCATGTTACGAACCTTTGAAAGATCTTCAAGATTCTTGTTGCAAAGATCTCCAACAGTATTAATGCCGGCTCTCTTGAGACAGTTATATGAACGAACACTAAGCTCAAGCTCATCAATGTTCATATTCATAAGGTCATTGGAATCACTGCTGCCTGCATCCTCAACCTTAACTTCGTTATCTGTATCAACATCCATATCAGCAAAAAGCTTAAGATGTGAATCAAGAATACGTGCTGACAGTGAAACGGCATCATCCGGAGCCATAGTTCCGTTTGTAGTTACATCAAGAGTAAGTTTCTCTTCGTTTGTACCTTCGATAGGATCGATAACGATATTGACCTTTACTACAGGACAATAAATAGAATCCACTGCGATAACACCGATGGCCAGATCGCTGCGGTCACGTGTGTTTGCACCGTCATATCCACGACCCTTAGTTATCTTTATCTCAATATAAAGTCTTGCTTCTTTTCCGGAAAGTGTAGCAATAACCTGATCTTTATTAATGATCTCTACTTCAGAAGAAACCTTGATATCAGAGCCGCGAACAACTCCTTCACCGGCATAATCAATATATGCCATAACCGGATCATCGCTGGATGATGTATTTTTAATAGCAAGCTTCTTTAAATTAAGGATGATATCACTTACATCTTCCTTTACTCCGGGAATTGATGAAAATTCATGATAAACGCCCTCGAACTTTACCTCACTTACTGCAGCACCAGGCATAGAGGAAAGAAGGATACGTCTTAATGAATTACCGATGACTGTACCTTCGCCCTTAGCAAGCGGAGCACATACAAAACGTCCGAACTTCTTATCATCTGTGATTTCCTCAACTTCAAGAACCGGTTTGATTTCTACTGCCATTAGCCCACCTCTTTATATTAAATCATTGAAACAAATTTCTTTGCATGATCATAAAAAGTTTCTGTCAAAGAACATACTATCTCTATTATTTTTAGAATCAAGCTATTCTATTATAGCGTGTTTTTTTTGCATGTCTAGGGTTTTAAGAAAATTTATGAAAAAAGTGGATGCTATTTATTGCATCCACTTAAAAACGTAGTAAAATTTTATCTTTATAAGAAAAAACCTCATATACAAAGATTTCCGGACAGCCTCAAAAAAATCTTATGCTATCTCAACCAGCTTTCCTGAATCATCAAAATTGAGACTTAACTGACCCTTGAACTGAAGATTTCTCTTTTCTATCTTGCTGACTGTCTTGTTATATGTAGCAAAACGATCAAGTGTATCCTTGTTCTCTATATAAAGCCTGATATGAGTTATTCTCTTTCCCTGAAGTCTTCCCTTAACAAGTTCCCCTTTATCTGTTATACAGTCATAGGTAACTGTTATATCGGTATATTCATTGATCTCCTTTATGGCCGGTGAAAGAACTCTCTGCTTGAAATTGCCAAAAGCACTGTAAACGTCTGCCATGAGGTTTTCCCTCAATGTATCGATAGGGATATCTACATGCCCCTTATAAGCATAGGACTTTGCAAGCTCATATAGTCTCGGAGAATACTTGCTTGTCATGGAAAGTATGTTATAAAGCTCATATTCCGTAAAATTGTTCTGAAGACCAAGAAGATATGTTTTTATACGACTGTCAAGAAGGAGGCTTATGGTTCCCTTTCGTTCATTATACTCAGGCTCATTGAACCATCTCAGCTTGATAACTCTGTTATCAATATTTACCCAGAATGCCTTTTCATCAATGGAATCGATCATATTCCTGAAATCACGATAAACATTCTTCGGATCAATACCGCAAAGCCTCGCAAAATCAAGTGCACGGATCTCATACTTTTTAAACTCTTCTTCACCGGGTTTTATTAAGGTGATAACAAAGTTTACAAGCTTCTGCTCATTAGCAGTAAGATTATACTTGGCTTTCTGTATGAGTGCGTTATCTTTTACAACAAGATATGTTCGTTGATCCTCAACTTTTTCTTTTTGCGTTTTAAATGCTGACATTTTTAAGAACTCCGTTTCTTTCGCATGTCAATATAGTAAAACTCTTAAACTGAAAAATCAATCACCGTAATTTTGTTATATCTCTATTCTGACCTGAATTTCCTGAAAAGGTAAAAATTATTGCATTATACTGGCCTTATAACCTCAAAATCTGCATCTCAAAGACATGTTATTATGCTTTTCTGACTCGCTTTCCGCACGCGCAGGATTGTATTTTTTTATGTTTTGTTTTTTTATTTTATATATTTAATATTATATATATTTATATTATTTAATAGCGGATCACCGCAGAATAACGTTATTTTTTGTCCACATAAATAACAAAAACACGGTAAGGCATAACAGATTAACGGTGACTTCTAACATAATAACGGCAAAAGATAACAAATAAACGGTAAAAGCCCAAAGAGGTCTTTTTGAATACGGCGACAAATATTAATAACCGGGAAAAAGGAGTTTATGCATGTGGAGGTCATGGTTATATTGTCAAAAAGCACTAATCGACCATCTGATTTTTGTCAAAAACGTCTTATAACAAAATTACGGTGATTCTAATAGACAGATAACATCATTACGGTAATTAAGGTAAAAACATAACAGAATTACGGTAGAAACCTAAGGAATCAATTTTACCGTAATTCTGTTATAAACCTGTCTTTCAGCAGAGCAAATAACATTAATACGGTCAATCGTAAGAAATACTTAAGCCGTAAATTTGTTACAAGTTTTCCGGGAGTCTTCTTTTTGATGAACTTTATAACAGATATACGGTGATTAATACCTTTATTGGAAAAAAATAAATCAATGAATTCAGACATATAACAAATACACGGTATAAAAACAATGATTTAATTATATTTTAATGGTTCAGAAGATTTTTATGGATTTTGGATTATAACAAATAAACGGTATCCTTCAAATAATGAAGAATACCGTCAATATATATAGGTTTCAACCGTGAATATGTTATAAAGTCTGGATTTAAAACCGTAAAACTGTTATAAGTGGTCTATATCATTTAGTAGAAAGCCGGAGAGATATTTTTAACTAACTGCTCTCCGGCTTCTATCAGGTTCAGATGTCAATCTTCTCCAAAAGTGCCTTGATATCCTCTGAGGGCTCAGCCTCCTTGAGATGCCATACAGCGTATTTTACAGCATTGGAAGGAACATAATCGTCCTTCAGCCACTCTTCCAGAACGCTCAGAGCCATCTGTCTCGTGCCGTTTACAGGAGAATTAAGAGAAGCAACTATAAAATCCTCTCCTTCTCCCGCTGAATCAGAAAGATTCTGTACCAGGAAACTTAGCTGATGATAAGGTCTGTATTCTTCTCCTGCTCCGAGATTATCCTTTGGTCCCGAAGCCATCATATCAAGTGGCAGCTTCTTTCTGAAAATGGAAAACACTTTGGAAAGTGTTTCACTGTTTTTGGGAAGAATGTCTACGAGAGAAGCATTGGCACTAAAATCCTCTTCCATGGCTGCAAGAACTTCTTTGGTGCAGTCTATATCCATACGTTTTGCAAGGCGGAAGTCTTTATTTTCAGTTAAAAGCCTTGATGCGAAGTCCTTTAATTCCTTCGAGTTAAGGATATTCTCAAGTTTTTCGCCAAGCTTTCCGCTTTCATTAAAGATGTTCCGGTTAAGATAATCCCTGAGATCAAGTAAAGTACTGAGAGCTTCAGTAGTCTTTACCCTGTGTTCTGATTGTGTTATATAGCCTGAAAGTATTTCTGTGCGGTCTGACATTGAGGAAATACCCTGGAGAGTTCCTTCATCCAGAAGTCCTTCAATGATGGGACGTGCCAGAAGATAATCATCATCATTAAAAGCAGGATTCAAAAATACTTTACCAAGGTTTATCTTCTCTGCTACAGTGCGTGCAGAATATGCGGCACCTACATTGTTCCTTACACCTTCGCGGAACAGCCAGTCCTTGATCTTTCCGGAGACAGCATCAATATGTTCAACACAGTGTATGCGGCCCCAGCCCTTTGTATGCTTTGCAAAATCCAGGATAGCTTCATTTCCGTCCTTCCAGGTTTCAGCTACCATTATGGCAAAAAGGGTCAGTTCTTCGGATCTTGAAAGTGTTTTAACAACATTCTTTACAGCTTCATTATCATCGGTATCCATCATCTCAAAAAGCACAAGGGCAAATTTGAGTGCTTCCGGGTTATTGGTTTTGATGATGATATTGGCGGCGAACTGAAACACTGCTTCGGCATCTATGTTTCCGGCGTTATCATTGACCCACTTCTCAAGTTTATCAACCAGCGGAAGCATGCGGACCTCCGGTGTGGAGAAGAAGGAATCAAGATCATATTCTGCCGACTCAAAATCATGCTGCGAAGCTTCATTTATGACGTCGATAAGTGTTTCTTCATCGCTGTCATCCTTCATATCGTGGTAAAGGTACATGCCGTCCAGGGCACCCTCCACAAGGCGGATGCCAAGTTTCCCTGAGGAAGTATCCCTTGATATACGGAAGTCCTCAGGAAGAGTGTCATCCGGTCTCAGGTTATCGCAAATTGATTCATATATTGAATTTGACATTGAAAGTTGCCTCCGATATCAATAGCCGTAATGCTCACGCTGTGTGTCTTCGTCGTAAACCTTTTTATAAGCTGCTGTTCCCTGATGCATTATCTTTATGAGATACCACTCGACACCTTTGATGGTCACCATCTCACCTACTTCCTTCTTTGCGAAAGGATGGCTGGGAAGGTTGATTCGGGTGGTTACTTTCTTTTTTCCATCAGAAATGACAATGTAATCTCCCTGCTGTGCGCCGGACTTGGCTTTAAGCTTTGTTTTGAAAAACGGACGCTGGCTGTTTTTGCCGGACTGGTGGGACTTTTCGTTTTTGGATTTGTTAAAAGGACGTGGTTTCTTATTATTCATTTATCACCTCAGAAATCATGTGATCGGCGGTTTTTTCGCCAATATAGTTTTATGCCGTGAATTTGTTATAAGTTATAAAATCGAGTAGGGAAAAACGCCCTACTCGATTCACATGTGCTTTTGTACAAGCACAACGCACGCGTGACAGCCTTATCGTGAAAAAAACAAGAGCTTTCTGTGATTATAACAGAAAGCCCTCTATAAGTATCTAATCAGTTCTCAAGGAATCCGTCAAGCTCGCGCTTATATTTCGGATTCTGGAGTTTATGTAATGCTTTATTCTCGATCTGACGGATACGCTCACGAGTAACATGGTACATGGTTCCGATCTCTTCAAGAGTTCTCTCGCGGCCATCCACAAGACCATATCTCATCTCAATGACTTCACGTTCACGCTCACTGAGGTTTACCAGAATCTTTTCAAGCTGCTGCTTCATCATTACATTATTAATATTCTGTTCCGGTGAAGTTATCTTGTCATCGGCTATAAATGAGCCAAGATCTGAATCCTCATCCTCTCCCACCTTGCTGTCAAGGGAAGCAGGACCGGCATCGTAGTTGATAACCTCCTGAATTCGATCTTCAGGAATGTCAAGTGCTTCACTAAGATCATGAGTTGTTGGCTCATGTCCAAGCTCTAATGCCAGCTGACGAGAGGTTTTCTTTATCTTATTTATGAGCTCCACCATGTGAACAGGTACTCTGATGGTTCTTGACTGATCGGCAAGGGCTCTTGCTATCGACTGACGGATCCACCATGTTGCATATGTAGAAAGCTTAAAACCTCTGTCCGGTTCAAATTTCTCTACTCCACGCATGAGGCCAATGTTTCCCTCCTGGATGAGATCAAGGAAATTCATACCACGGCCGGTATAGCGTTTTGCGATAGAAACCACAAGTCTCAGATTACATTCCACAAGCTCCTGTTTTGCAGCCATATCGCCGTTTTTGCAGCGGATTGCAAGTTCACGTTCACGTTCCGGAGTAAGGAGCGGATAGCTTCCGATCTCTTTAAGATATATACGTACAGGATCGTCAGCGGAAACATTTTCCAGATTTGTCAGAGCCTCCATATCCAGGGCTCTTACTTCCTTATCTTCCTCAGAAAGCTCTTCGTCAGATATATCCTCGTCAGAAAAGTCGTCTCTTTCCGAATTGATACTTGTCAGTGAAGACTCTTTTATTTTTGCGATGGCATCAGAGTTGTCATCAAACTCACTATAACCACTGTCTTCCGGAGAAGTTACATTATAATCATCTGAATCAATGAATATAGTGTGCTTTTCCTCCAGAAGTGCTCTATCATTTTGTATCATAAAAACTTCCTATTATCCCCATTTATTACTTCTAAACAGCCTTGCTATTTTATTTTGAAAACAAATATATTGCAAGACATAAGGGGGATATTTAGGAAAATAATACATAAATCTTATTTATGATATATATAAATTTGTGCACAAAAAATCCCGGTAGGCGTCCCGGGATCTTTTATAAAAGGATTATAATTTGAAATTTGTAAAAAAAGGATCGTGCATTTATTTCGTTTCTTTTCTTAACTTGATTCTAATATACACAATCCTTGAAAATAGTGATTGAAGAAAAACGAAATCTCTGATTATGAAATTCTTAAGACGTACATTAAGAATTTATGAAGGTGATTTTGACGATAGAAGAATCAGGTTTTACCGTTGTTTTTTTGCGCTGTACCTTAGTATCTCCTGCATTATAAATGCAAGGATAAGACCGCCTCCGAAGCCGCCTACATGGGCCATAAAGTTTATGTTAGGATCCATGCGTCCTGCTATCAGAGAAAGGGTAACGGAAATAAGAACTCTCTTAATGGGGAACAGCTTTCTCAGGCGTGGGTTCATGGCAAACAGTATAAATACTGAGAGAAGGCCAAAGATCGCTCCGCTGGCTCCGGCTGAAACTACAAAATCCTGTGATATTCCTTCATATAACATGGTCAGCATATTCCCGGATATTCCGGAAAAAATGTACAGGACAAGATAGAGAAAGTGTCCATAATAGTGTTCTACATAGGGGCCCAGGGCAAAAAGAGATATCATATTACTGCCCAGGTGTTCTACTCCGAAATGAAGAAACATAGAGGTGATAAATCGGTAAAGCTGACCATCATAAATAACATAAGGCGTGAAGAAGGCGCCAAAAGCGAGGGAAGTTTCTATATCTTCACTTCCCCCAAGGATTTCTTCAGCGATAAAAACTATCACATTAAGAGCTATAAGATAGTAAGTTACATAGGGCGCCCATCTACGGGGTGTTTTAGCATTAGTGTTTTCCATAGAAATGATTATATTACACTTAAAAGATTATTACGATGGTATCTTTCGAAGCATTCAAAACATAGGTGCAGGAACTTACGTTTTCAAGGTAATTGTAAATCTTATGTTCCGTAAACAGCTTGTTTGTGACTTCGGACATGATGTCAGCATTGGCAGTTCTGAACTGGACAAGGTTTTCTCCGTTGTTCTGGGCGGAACTTATCTTTGACCCGATTGCTTCGATATCAGAACTTGAAAAGTAGTTACCGGTGTAAATGTAATAATTGTCATTGTATGAAGAGCAGGTGGGAACCGGAATATTTGCATCCGGAGTGTGATTTACATACATTTCGTCATCCGTAAGTCCAAAATAGGAATAGTTTATGAAGGAGGTTGCTGAATCCTCGGTTGAGACCGTTGATTCTCCGAAGGTCACATCTATCTGGTACCAGCCTCCGTCCATGAGGATCACATTCCATGCATGAGGACCATTTTCTGCATAACCTGTAACAAGTATAGACGGGATACCCATGAGCTGGGACAGGTACTGGAGGGTTTTTGCGTAACCATTGCATACGGAACGATGGTAAAGAAGAACTGAAATGATATTCTGGTTCTCATCTGCACCTTCTTCATAGTCGGTAGTATTGACAATGTGATCATACAGATACTTGATCTTTGTGTAATCATCCGTTGAAGTTCCGTCCTTGAAGCCGGGAACTTCCGCCAGCAGGTTTCCGATCATCTCGGTCAGAGAGGCTTTATAGGAGGAAACCTCCTCTTCCGACAGGGTATACTGCCCTTTCACGGTTATGGAGGTGACAACACCGTTTATGGATTCCACGGAATAATGTATTCCGCTTGTGTAGAAAATTTCCGGATGGTCTGACATAACATAATTGTAGACAGTATTCAGTTCTTCGGAATCAAGAGTTGATACAGCCCGTTCTTTCCGGTTTGTTATAGAATCAAGAATCTCCCTGTAAACCGTCTTGCCATTGTCACTAAGAAGATTGTAACAGTAGTAGCCTGCCTGGCTTTCATCTGTAATGTCACCGGTATCACCAAATCTCGCATCCAGGCTTTCCTGAAGATCCTTAATGATTCCTGTATTATCCTGAGTTTCCTTTGAAACATCGGTCTCTTCCGAGGGGGGAATTACTTCTCCTTCGGAAGAAGATTCTGCAGGTTTGTTGTCTGGTGTCGGATTATCTGCCTTGGGCAGTGAAACATCTCCTTTCAAAAGGGTCTTAAGTGGTTCGGGTAAAGAAGAAATCAGGTCACCGATTCCAAGCTGTTCCGAATAATAAGAAACTACGTAGTTAACAATAGTCAGGGGCGACCGGTTATAGTATCTGCCAAGCCCTATAAAAAGAACGGCGGTTAAAAATAAAATACAGAGAAAAACAGAAAAACAGCCTCCACCGGTGTTGCGACGTCTTCGCTTTTTCCTGTGGCGCTGTGGTGTCTCATTATATGGGTCTGTATAGTCATAATGTCTATAAGGGTCTCGCATTAATCAAAATCCTTTCTGTACCTGCCCACGATCTTCGATCGCGGGAGCCGCGCGGCTTTGAGCGGTTCAAAAGAATCCGTGAGGATTCTTTCTTTATTGCCTGTGACAAATAGTATAAACTTTATAATCAAAATAGGGAAACGCTATTTGAGCGTTTCCCATGAATCCGACAGGATTCTGTCCTTGCATTCTATCAAAAAAGATTATCTTAGTTAGAAAAATATTGTGGGATTTCCTGTACAAAGTTACGGAAGTTCTGGTTACTGTCTGATGTATTTTCGCTCCTGTCAGCTGCCTTGTCCGGATTAGCTGTCAGGGTGATGGAGACAGTTACTTCATCGTAGTCACTTCCGTGAGGTCGCTTTACTGTAAGGTTAATGGTCTCACCGGCTGAATATCTGTTTAGAAGCTCCTGCATGTCATCCAGACTTGTGACACTCTGGTCATCAAACTTAACGATGATGTCCTTCTCCTGAAGATCTGAGTTTGCTGCGGCAGAACCTTCGACGATCTTGTAAACATATACGCCCTCTATCATGCCATAGGCTTCCGCTGTTGCTGAATCTATGGTCTTTGCCTGAATGCCAAGATAGCCTCTGTTTTCTTCTGATACCTTGGATCTGGTTTCCTTAAGGGCCAGTGTATTGATAACCTCTTTAGCCTTGTTGCTTGGGATGGAATAGCCCATACCCTCAACGTCTGTGCTTGAATATTTGGCAACATTGATACCGATGAGTTGTCCTTCCATATTGAGAAGGGCGCCGCCGGAGTTGCCGGGATTTATTGCGGCATCAGTCTGAAGAAGTCCGGATTCTGTACCTTCACTGGTTTCCACGTCTCTGTTTTTAGCGGAAATGATTCCTGTTGTAACGGACTGGCCGTATCCGAGGGCATTACCGATGGCTACTACCTGGTCTCCTACCTGAAGGGCATCGGAGTCACCAAATTCGGCTATTTCTATGGCAGAAAGGGTGTCTTTCGACATATCGGAGAGCTTTACTGCGATAACAGCCAGATCTGCCGAAGAATCTTCTCCCTTGATCTCTGCTGCTACTGACTCGCCATCCACAAACTGGACACTGAGTTCGGTTGAACCCTCTATAACATGATGGTTTGTTACAATGAGAAGCTCGGAATCGGTCTTTCCGACGATGACACCTGATCCGCTGGCAGCTGCCTCTGTCTCACCGCCGTTTCCGAATATGGAATAACCGTACTGCTTATATCTTATGGTGTTTGTTATGGACACTACCTGAGGCATGGCATCCTGCGCTATTTCGGTGACAGATTTTACTGCACCTGTGGTGGATGCTGTCCGGACGGTGGCATTGTCATCATTGCCTGAGAACAGAGCGTTACTTACAGTGTTGTTTTCCTGCCCTGCAATCATTTCACCGGCACTGTTTTTTCGGTCAAATGCATCTGATGAGGAAGCATCGGCAGCGGCCTCTGTATGAGCCTCTATAGTCTGCGAAGCTTTGGTTACCCCCACCATGGCAAGTCCTGATACAGAACCAAAAACTAAAGCACTAAGAACGATAGCTGCTACATTTTTTCCTAAGTTGTGTCTATACATAATAACCTCCGTTGTTAAGGTAAATTGATTTTGATGGTTGTATAGTAAGGAAAAAGTGTGACTTGTTTTTGTTGATTTGGTGGAGATTCTGTGACCAAAATGTCAAGAAAATGTGTCCTGCCCGGGAGTAAATGCCAAAGAACCGCAGGATTTCGGCTGATGTCGAAATCCTGCGGTTTTTTAAATGTTTTTAATATCGGCCAGGAGCAAAAGGCTCGAGATGTGCATGGCAGTAATGCCGGCGCACTGGAGCTTATCCAGGATCCTTATATCATCATCAATGAAGAGATGCGGGGTTTCCAGGCCATTGAATCTTTTTTCAAGGGTTTCTTTTACAATTGGGGCTTTGTCTGAACCTCTGGTAAAAAGGATGTTTTCCGGAGGGAACAAACCGGGATAAACCCTGTTGATGAATTTGACTTTTTGAGCATCCTGAGTATCGCAGCTGGATAAGCTTATAACAAAATTACGGTTAGGATCTGTGAAGCGGTTTATATACTGTTTCATTATTTCAGCTCCTACTGCGGTTTCATATATGTCATGCTCTTCTACAAAAGCATCAAATTCTTCATCACTGCAAACATTTATGCCGTCGGAACCGTATCCGTAGATCGCCAGCACACCGTCCACATCGAAAAAACGCACCAGATCTTTTCTTATCAAATAGTCTGTGTCAAGTCCAAGCCTGTAGTTTTCATCAAACATAATCTCACGTAAAATCCAATCATATTGGAAAGGTGATTGGATTATTCCTTTCTCCCAGGTTCTCCGGGCTATTCTAATCCGCTTCTATTCCACCGGTGACGGTTCTCGCCGGCGAGAACCGTCACCGGTGGCCTTTATCGGAATGCAAATTGCAGGATTACCGTTGCCACTGCAAATGTTACGAAGCTGTAAATCATAGTTCTTCTGGAAATATCTATAAGCTCTGCTTTATTTTTGAAAAGAGCAAATCCGAAAATCACAAAAGATGTTACAAATACAAGCATTATGCCACATAATAAGAAGCCGATAACATTAGTCACCATAGGGAATCCTCCGTGAATATCACCGTGAATTTGTTATAAGTGCTTTTGAAGCAATAATTGAAGCCGAAATCTGGTCATGATACAATAATCTGACGCAGGAAGGAAGTTTTAAAAACCCTGTGAAAGCATGGCAATCCGGAGTTTTTAAGGATTGTCCGGAACTAAACTCACACTATGACAGAGAGGTTTTACATGAATCCGGAACCTAAATTGCTGACAACATTTAACTGCCCAAAATGCAAGCTGGTAAAAAAAGAGCTTGTTTCAAGGGGCATTGCATTTATAGAGTGTCCCTCAGACAAAAAATCAGGGATAGATCTGGTTGTTAAGTACCGTGTCATGACAGCTCCCGCATTATTTATTCCGGAGGCTGAGGATGACTACAGGTATATCACTGATTTTCAGGAGATAATGGATTGGATTCATGAGCAGCAGTGATCTCCTCCGCTGTCATATGATCAAGCATCCCATAATCCATGTTGTAGGTCACAAAATCATCGTAATCATACATATCTTCAAAAATAGTCATTCGGAATTCAGGATCCTGTTCGTCCTTTTCGCCATCCTCAAGGTATTCGGCCTTAAGGATAGATATAACATATTTACGGTCTTCCGAAGGCATGTTTTTGGCAGGACTCTTTCCGCTGTCTTCGCAGGAATGGATATAACTCTGTATAACAGCGTGCAATGCATATTCCTCGTAGATGTTGGGAATAAATTCATCCTTTGATTTTACTCCCTTAAGCAGAGAGATGAATGCGGTCGCTGCATCAAGCTTTGAATAGTGATCAGGAAAATAGTATTTAATATTCTCTTGAAACTCTGAATCATCAGAATTTACCTTGAGATAGCTCTTCCCGGCTGCTGTTTCCATATATTTTATGAGTAGTGACATGATGCGGTTGTTTATGAATTCAGAGATGCAGGCATTGGCCTTCTGATCTCTTGTGAACTGTGTTGTGATCTTTAACATGGTTTTATCCTTATAATATAATTTGAAAATACGCTCACATAAAAGTATAACAAATTAACGGTACGTGCAAAAGAGTACTTTGCCCAATACAACCGGGGACTGTTCTCGCCGGCGAGAACAGTCCCCGGTGGAAGAATTTCAATGGAGAAATATATGATAAACAGAGAAGACATGCTGGAACTCACCAGAAGAATGACCCTTAGCAGAAACTGCTTTTACAGAGTGGCCGGTGCTTATATGGACCCGGAAGGTTATATCGATAATACTTTTAATGCCAACTTCCGGAACATGGGGACACACGATAAGAATGTGAATTTGGAGCTTGCCAAGACAATTCCATTTTCGAAAACAAATAAACAGTTAAGAAGCTATGAGTTTCCCAAAGGGGATATGGCTTATGATAGCATCCATAAGCTGGTTATGGCATTGTCACAGTATGGTCTGAAGGATGATCTTTTGGTGCAGACCCTCTGTGAGCAGCTGGCAGAAGCTATCCATATTCCTCAGGAGTACGGAATCTTCATCTATCACGGACTCTATGACGTACCGAGGAAGGGCTCTGACAATGAAGAGCAGGGTGAATCAGAGGAAGTATTTCAGTTTATAATCTGCGCTGTTGCGAGAATTGATAAGGACTACAATGCCGCAAAACCGGAGTTAGGCTTTCTGTTCCCGGCTTTTGAGAACAGATCAAGTGATCCGAGCCGCATAGATATTTACTGTATTGATCCGGAAAACCCGGATATGGGGTTTGTGAAGAAAATACTGGGGAAATAAACTGATGAAAACAGAAAACCATCGGGGACGGTTCTCGCCTGTGAGAACCATCCCCGATGGTTTTCTTACAAAAAGAAAAACCCTGAGATTTCTCTCAGGGCTCCCAAGGGTTGAAGCCGGGATTCGGACTCGAACCGAAGACCTACTGATTACAAATCAGTTGCTCTACCAACTGAGCTATACCGGCGCAAAACCTATTGCTCGGATATAGTATCAGATAGGTTCAGGTCTGTCAACCACAAATTTTTGTTTGACGTAATATAATCATAATGTTATTATTGATTTACAAGGAGGTGCTTGCCGATAGACGGTTAGCCCTTCGCTAAATAGTTAAGAAAAAATAACCGTTCAGTTGTCAGGCTGGGGCGGTTATTTTTTTACAATCTTATAAACAAGACCGATGATTGCTACTATCAAAATCCCAAATTGGAATAAATCAGAATAAGTAACCATAGTACCCTCCTTTCCGGAGGGGTTAACCGCCTACCGCATTGGCAAGCACATTACGGAATTGTAACATAAACAATGGAATCTGCATATAGTCTGATTTCGGACTATATGGCATCCAAGTCCTAGTCATTTACATTTCTGCAGCTTCACCCGGAAGGAAATCTGTCGCTCTGTTGGGATATCATCGAATAGGATAACGTAGGCGTTCTTATCCATATTCACATCTTTTATAGTGCCGAGACCGAAGGCTTTGTGGGCTATCCTGTCGCCGATACTGAAAAGCTCGGAATCGTCAGGCTTTCTTAAACGGGAGTTTACCAGGTTAATGTAGCTCTGGGTTTCGGATATAAGCCCTGCCCTGGGTGCTTCTGTGAAGCTGAGAAGTCCGGGATCGATATCCAGGATGAATCTTGAAGGATACCGGGGTGAACCGTCAAAGTTTTTTCCTGCGGCCTCCGAAAGATAAAGCCCCTTTTCTGCACGGGACATGGCTACAAACGCAAGTCTTCTCTCTTCTTCCATTCCTTCCAGAGTATTGGTCTTTTTTGATGGGAAAATGCCTTCCGACAGACTGCACAGAAATACATAAGGGAACTCAAGACCCTTGGCAGTGTGCACTGTCATAAGCTTTACTCTGTCTGTGGCATCGGCTTTATCCATATTTGAGAACATGGCTACATTTTTTAGATAGCCGGAAAGGTCAGTTTCCTCTCCTGCGCTGGTCTCAAATTCGAATACGGATTGCTTCAGCTCCGCCAGATTATCAAGTCTTTCCTGGGATCCTTCGGTTCTGAGCATTCGCTCATAGCCGGATTCATTCAGGATGGACCCGAGAACTTCTGAGATGGTTTTATCTTCATAAGTGGCCGCATATTTCTCGATCATGGCTATAAACCGTGCGGCCTCAGTTCCCTTAAATATCTCATCCTCAATATTCTTTACAAGTGCTTCATACAGACTGCATCCGTGCTCCTTTGTATAATCCTCCAGGAATTTCATGCGGCGAACTCCAAGGTTACGCTTTGGAACATTGGCGATACGTCTGAAGGAAAGGTCGTCCTTGAAAACAATCATCCTGAGATAACAAAGGGCGTCCTTTATCTCCATGCGGCCGAAAAACTGGACGCCGGAGTAAATGGTGTAAGGAATCTGAGATTTGAGAAAAACCTCCTCCAGAGTCCTGGTCACATAGTGAGCCCTGTAGAGGCAGGTCATATCCTTGTAATCACCCCCCATCTGATGCAGGGTTTCAATGTTTTTGACTATCCATTTGGCTTCCCCCTCCGCATTCTCAGCCAGATGGCACACAACAGGTACACCGTCCTGAAGAACCGGGACAAGATCCTTGGACATACGCTGCTTGTTTTTACTGATGAGTGAGTTGCATACCTTCAGTATCTGAGGGGTGGAGCGATAGTTCTCCAGCATCATGATGGTCTTCGTTCCCGGATAATGTTTATCAAAATCCAGCAGGTACTTAACATTGGCACCTCTCCAGGTGTAAATGGTCTGGTCGGGATCTCCAACGATAAACAGGTTCTTGTGGTAGCCGCAAAGCACCTCCATAAGCTTATACTGCAGTGGGTCAATGTCCTGGAACTCGTCTATTTCAATGTATTCAAGTCTCTTCTGCCACTTGAGGGCGATGTCGGGATTTTCCCGGAAGATATAGAGGCTGAGGATAATGAGGTCATTGTAATCCACCGCAAAGGTTTTACGCTGCTGATAGAGATAGCCGTAGAAAAGGATATCATCAACCGATTCGGCATCCATGTACTTTTGATAAAGTTTATCAATGGGGAGCTGTATCATATCGAGATAGTACTCCGGCTCAGACAGACATTTACGGATCTCAAACATGTCCCGGGCGTTTCCGTAGGTTTTATCCCGAAGTGTCAGGCCACGCTCCTCGTAAATGATCTTCAGCATCTCGTCAATGTCACCGTTATCAAGCACCATGAAGCTTTTGGGATAGCTGATGGCATGACTGTCCTCCTGGAGGATGTTGACACAGAAACCGTGGAAGGTGTTGATGTAGCCGGTGTCATTATCTCCGGTAAGCTGGTGAATACGCTGGCGCATTTCATTGGCGGCCTTATTGGTGAAGGTCACGCAAAGGATATTGCCGGGGAGGACGCCCAGATCATTTACGAGATAAGCAAATCTGTGAGTCAGCGCCCTGGTCTTTCCCGAGCCGGCGCCCGCTATAACCCGCACGAAGCCTTCGGTTGTAGTGACGGCTTCAGTCTGGGCTTCATTTAATCCTACAAGTACATCTTCCATAACTGGTAATAATCTCCGATATAAATTCCCGGGCAGGCATGGAATCCCAAGGTCTGGCCGGTTTTTGGTTCTGTCTTCTATGATCGTGGGCTCCGCATGAGCATGAGCGGGCAGGCATGGAATCCCAAGGTCTGCCCGGTCTTGGTTCTGTCTTATATGATCGTGGGTGCCATGTGTCCATGAGCTGGCAAGGATCAGCACTTATTCACTTTTAATCAGCGGTGAAATCTCGCCGTCTGACATTATGATAAGCTTTTCCGTCGCTCTGGACATGGCGGTATAGAGTCTGTGCCTGAAAAGTTCCCTGTCCGGGTATTCCCTTATGTTCACATCCGGAAGGATAACGGTATCGAACTCCAGTCCCTTGGCAAGCTTAAGTTCCATAAGGATAATGCCGCTCTTCGGGAGCTTCTCGTAATTTTTCACCACATGAGGCAGCTCTTCACCGAGATTCCTGGTCATCATGTTGATGCCCGACCGGTCCTGACAAATGATGGCTGTGAGACCCTCTGTCCGGGTGTTTTCGGCTATGACGGATTTAAGTTTTTCAACGTACTCCTCATGATTCCCGAAGGCAAGGATCTCCGGCTCGATGCCCTCTCTCTGAACAGAATTTGTCTGCACACTGATCTCCTTTGGAAGGAGCCCCGTAAACAGAGAGGTTATCTCCGGTGAAGAACGGTAGCTGGTCATCAGTGACATATGGGTGACTTCTTTTCCCTGTGAAGTAAACATCCTGCTAATGTCTTTGAACTTAGCTGTTCCGCTGTGTATGGACTGGAACTCATCCCCCAGCATCATGAAGTGGGCATTCCTGAAATACTTCGTCATGACCATAAGCTGTGCTTCCGTATAATCCTGAACCTCATCCACGATTACATAGCGGGTGTTATGGTCGCTGTAGCCGATAAGTGACATCTTGAGATAAGTAAACTCCGCAGGTGTCAGATCATCCTTACCCAGGATTTTTTTTCCGATGCCCTCGATGTCAAGCCAGCTGAGATTCTGGATTTTTTCCTGAACTCCGCCAAACTGGTTCTCATCCGGATCAAAATCGTCAAAACTGATGTTGCCGAGATCCAGCTCTTTATTCTTATTTTCGATTTTTTTAGCATTTTTCTTTGCCAGTTCCTGGAGATCTTCTATAGCTGTCTGTATGATCCAGGCTGTGGAGCTGGAGCTTCTGTACTTACGGAGAACCCCGGCGATCTGCTTTTTATCAAGAACCTTTGCGTGCTTTAGATTGATGCCATGGATAAAACGCTCGTCTATCTTAAATCCCTTAAGTCCTTCATCAATCTGTCTGAGGGAATCCGCCTCCGTGATATCCGCCTCCCCGAGACTCTTGACACCGATGGTATCCAGGAACAGTGACCAGGTCATGGTATTGGGGTTAGCCTCCCCCATTTCAGGCAGAACGTTATCGATGTACTGCTGGAAAACCGGGTTCAGGGTTATGAGACACACCTGATTCGGGCGCAGATTTTTACGTCTTCTGTAAAAAAGATAGGCTATTCTTTGAAGAAGCACAGAAGTTTTGCCGCTTCCTGCGATACCCTGAACCAGTAAAACCGGGACATCCGGGTGCCGGATGATGGCATTCTGCTCCTTCTGGATGGTTTCGGTGATGGACTGCATCTTATCCGTTCTTTTTCTTGTAAGGGAATGAATAAGCAGCGGGTCCTCCAGAGCGATCTTTGTGTCAAAGTAGGCTTTCAGAAGGTTCTGTTCAATGTCAAACTGCCTTCTGAGCTTTAAATCCACAGGGATCTTTCTGTCATCAACAGAATAGAAGGTCTCTCCCATCTCCTGATTGTAGTAAACCTCCGCTATAGGGCTTCTCCAGTCAATGACTACGGGCTCGTGATCTTCATTGGACACAGAGGTAGTGCCGATATAGTAGGACTCATCTTCGGTTTCCTCAGGGAACCGGACATTGATACGGGCAAAGTAGGGCCTTGGTAATAGCCTGTTGACCTTTGAAAGAGCTGTGCTTACAGTACGGCTGCTGATATTAAGCTCTTCTACAGCCCGGCTCATAGTCTCAAACTCTATGAGAGTTTCCTGAGCCTCTTCTATACCCACAAAGTCATACTGAAGGTCGTCACTTACAGTATTTTTCTCTTCCTGGGCCTGGTTCTGGAGATCAATGAGTTCTGCCTCCATCTGAGCCTTCATATTCGTAAGCTTGTTATAAAGCTTTGTCAAATGATTCTGTTCTTCTTTAAAAATATCGTCCTGCATTTATTTCTTTCCTGAAAAATGTATGTTGACAGTAATATATCTTTGGTTAAAAACCATATGCATAATGATGCCTGACCCGGATGGCCGGTTTGAATGTTTATACCGTGACTGCCCCCGGGAAATAACCGGAAATTCGTTCTTTGTTAAGCTTTTCTCCTATGACGATGAGGACATCCTGAGCCTCTCCTGATACAGGTTTTATTTCAATGTTATCTCCGGTGGCATTAATCTCCAGAGAAAGGTGGTCTTCACTCGTACTGTCTTCGTTCCGGGCATCCATACCGGATTCATAGGGATTATCCGTAGCAGATGTCCCGGTGTAGTTAATAAATCCCTTAATTCTGAAGATATTTCCGGCTTCCTTGTCTTCAAACAGTTTTGAAATCTTTTCCCGAAGCTCCGTCTCCGTCGACTTATAGTAAAGATAAAACAGTGACTGATAATGATCATCGTCTGAAGAAAGCTTTACATGAGAAGCATTCACGAAGCCGGCATTCTTTATGCTTTCAAAATCCTGATCTGTAAGCGACTCCCAGGGTTTTGCCAGAATATCCTTTTGATCGGTGAAGCGCCTTTTACACTTAAAATGCTCCATGGAAGCATTAAGGTAATTTACTGCATCCCGGGTTACCGTAATTATGTTAGATGTGCTGTCAAGCTTGCTGATCAAAATCTTTCCGGCTCTTGCAGCTTCTGACATAAGAAGGTAGCGTGATTCCTCAGACATGACGGTTGATGTGACCGGATCCATAACCGTGATAACGGAACCTGTCTCATACCATTCGTCCAATGGACTTTCGTAAAGTGTGTCGAAGAACTCATCCACATCGTAGATGCCGCTTGGTTCAACGATGACACGGGTGAATCCAAGCATCCGGATGCTGATGAGTTTCGTGCGGAAGCGTCTCTTGTGGGCTTCTGCCCCGTCACCTCCCACAACCATCTCAAGCTCGCAGTTGGGACCAAGCAGGTCCTTAAGCAGAACCATGTCAATGTTTATGGCGCCGTAATCATTCTCAAGAATGCAGACTCTTTCGCCGCGGTCTATCAGGTATTTCGCATATTTTTTTATAAAACTGGTTTTTCCGGAACCAAGGAATCCGGTTATCAGGTCAATCTTTAGCATGGTGATGTTTTAGCTAAGTATCAATATGAATTCTCAGGGTGATCATTTCCTGTCAATAGTTATCAAAGCAGCAGGAATCCGGTTCAGTCGAGTTCCTTTCGGAGTTTTCTTATGGCTCTCTGTTCTCTCTGCCTTATGGCTTCAATGGAGACATTGGAAAGTGCTGCAATTTCCTTTAAAGTGTGCTGTTTTCCGTCATAAAGACCGTATCTCAGTACCAAAGTGTCACGTTCGTCATCGGAAAGTGTATTCAGGGACTGGTATAGTTCCTGATGGAGCTCATGCTCCATAACGATCTCTTCGACATTATCCGGTGAAATGGTCATATCACCAAGCTCAGAGGTTTCGTCGTCCTCTTTTCCGACTTTTTTGTTAAGAGAGGTTGCCCCCAGGACCACGTTGTTAAGTCTGAGACATTTGCGAACCTCTTCTTCGGAAAAACCGGAGTCTTCCATGATGGCATGGATCATGTCATCACCCAGAAGATGCTCAAGATCACGTTTCCTGAGGATGCTCTGAACCTTGAAGATGCGTTCCAGCTGATGGTTTGAAAGACGGATGCCGAAGCCGGCATTGTAGATTTCTTTTACAATGCTGTCGCGGATCCAGTAAACCGCATAGGTTGAAAACTTTGCTCCGTAGGAATGGTCATAGCTTTGAGAAGCTTTTATAAGACCTATCTTTCCTACACTTTCCAGATCTTCATGGCTAAGTGTATGGTTGGACAGATTCACGTAGTTACGGACTATCTGCAGGATGAGTCCTTTATTTTTCTCACAAAGTTCTGCTTCCGCATTTTTTTTATCAAGATTTTTCTGAATGCGTTCCACAAGCTTTAAGTTTTCGTTTTCCAATGCCTGATAGTCCAGGGTTTCCTTGTCCAAATAACACCTCCGGATTTGTAAAGGTAATTTATTTATTTTAGCATTTATAAACTAGCGTGTGAAGAGCCGGAGGGCATCCCTTTAAACGCGGAGCGTTTGATTAACGCGTTTAAAGGGATGCCCTCCGGCTCTTTTTATCATTTACGTCTTGCGCTGAGGTCAATTACGTTTGAGGAATCTGCCTGAGGTTTTGGGGCAGTCTTTATACTTGCGGTTGGAGCATCTGCCTTCGCAGCAGGCTGACCGTTAGGAGCCTGAGCTCCGGGGCGGCGCTCGATGACCATGCCAGCACCCTGAGGGTTGATGACCATACCGTTGTAGTTTGCTATAAATCTGTTAATGCCCTTAAAGTCAGCACGGATAGGCTTGAAAGTCGATTTGCCAAACTCCTTTGAGTACTCGAAGATATCTGTGTATACAGGAAGCATGTTCTTTCCGTTTATCTGAACTACAGGCAGTTGTATACGGCGGTTTTTCTTCTGTGCTTCGGCAGCTGCAGTATCGGCATCCTCTGTAGACTGCTGAGCGGCAGCTGTATTTTCAGGAACATCAGCCGGCTTTGCAGTGCTTTCACTTTCACTCATGTCTGGAGCTTCCTCAGAAGCTTCATCTATTGAACGAAGAGGAACTATGAAATTTGACTTAGGAACCAGCTGCATGATGCGGTTAAACTTGGCCTTAAGTATATCCTGGCGCTTTCCATAGTTGACAGGCCACTTAACTTCAGCCACATAATCAATAAGGGCAAAGCTGAGAGCCGGGTTGTATGGAGGGATCTTTTCGGGATCTTCGTTAATGTAGAAGGGCGCTGAAATCTCACTTCTGCGGAGGAATCCCTTGTACCATCCGTTATCAACGATGACATTCTCAAAGCCGAGGAAGTACATGAAGTCAAATATCTTGAGCTGTTCTTTTCCCTCGATTAATTCAGTTTTTGCTGACATTCCGGGAACTGCGATCACTCGTGTCTTACGGAGCTGATCATCGTAAAGCTTTGCTGCAATGTTTGCGTGCTCCTCATTGAGGTACATCTGAACGTAGCCTCCGTCCAGAAGAGGGTAGCCGGTTCTGGCATCATAAATTATGTAAAGCTTTTCTGCGGCACGAACCATATTAAGGAACTGGTTACGGATCTTCTGATGATTCTGCTCATAATTCTCAAGAGCTTTCATTCTGTTGGCGGTAACCATGGCTACTTCCAGGAAAAGGATTTCCTGGAGGCTCAGATCCTTGAGCATCTCAGGCTTGAGCTCCGGCTCATATATAAGCTTTCCTATCTCATCCTTACGTTCTTTTGTGAGAGGATCATCGATCTGAACTGTTGCCCTGGGCTTTTCCTGTGGTGCAGCCTGTTCATCAGCTGTTGTATTCTCAGCCTCTTCAGTCTCTAAAGAAGCATTCTCTCCACCGTTCACAACTGTAAGATGAGGTTTTTCTTCAGGCTTCCGAACAAAAAGGTTTAATGGCATGAGCTCCGGCCATGTAAAATCCTTGTGTTCTTCTTCCTGTCTCTGAACAGCCTGATCATGCTGTTCCTGTTTCTGTTCTTCTATCTTCTGCTCGGCCAAAACCTTTTTCTTATTTCCGTTTAAAAAGTCAAATAATGCCATTTCATATGCTCCTGTAGATTTATTTTGCGGATTCCGTGCTCTATCTCATAAGGTAACAGAACTTCATCCAACATCTGTACTCTGTGAATCAGATTTACATATTTTCTAAAGTTTCCCTTTGTTATCCACCAGCGCTGTTGTTCTCTTTTGCCTTCGCTTCTGCCAAGCCGGATGTATTCAAGCTGCAGTTGCCCTGCCTGTCTTAACAAAGATTCATGTTCAAGCTTTTTTTTGGTATATAAATCTCCGGTCATCCTTAACCTCACTCACATGAGACAATATTATAACAAAAAAGCCGAAAGCTTGCATTAAGATAATGCAGACTTTCGGTATAAAAGAATTTGTCGCAGCATAAGGATACACTGAAAAAAAGGTTCGCTTCGGCTCCTTTATGGTTAAATCAAATTCAGTTCTTTCATGGCATATGCCACGCCGTCCTCTTCCACGTTTTTTGTGATGAAGGGGTCGAAGGCTTCAAGCTCCTTTGCGTGAACGCCCATGGCGATATTGTTGCCGCAGGCCTTAAACATCTCGATATCATTGGTGCTGTCACCGAAGCTGTAGGCATCCTCAGGGGTGAGGCCAAGGTACTTTAACATACGGTCAACGGCATTACCCTTTCCGTGACCCTTTGGAACCATTTCGTAAAAGCCTTTGCCACGGTCAATGATATGGAAAAGTCCGGCAAATTCCTGACGGAAGCCCTCCATATCGGATGCTTTGTGACTTGCGAAATCAGGACCCTTTCCGTTTCCCTGACCGTCGTCAGTCTGGATACAGAACTTTGAGATCTCATAGTCACCGTCAAAGGGTGTGGGATCCAGGGCATCATCACCGGACAGTGCGTTGTAAAACCTGTCGTAGTGAGCCTTAAAACTCGGGTGATCCTTTAGCAGGGACTCTGAGGGGTTGCTGTGCCAGCCGGCTCTGCCCTCCAGTAAAACCAGGATGCCGTATTTATCGGAGGCCTCAATAACACGGGCCTTCACATCCTTTGATACTTTGTAATAGTAAACAGAGGCACCTTCATATATGAGTTCAGTGCCGCAGCCGCACAGGAATCCGTCCACTTCCACCAGCTTCTGCACAGCTTTCAGCATACCGATGGTGCGTCCGGAATTAATAAAAACTTTGTTTCCAAGTTCCCTTGTTTGTTTAATGGCAGTAAGGGCGCTTTCCGGTATACTTCTTGTCTTTTCATCCAGTAAAGTGCCGTCTACATCAAAGAATAATGCTTTCATAATAAAAAAATCCTGTCTTAAAGATAAATGTTTTGAAGTGCAATAAAAAACGCTCTTGCTCCTCAGATTATAAGGAACAAAGGCGAAATAATAAAGAACAAAGATAAAAATATAGTAGCTGTGGATGCCAAACTCGTCTGCCACCCACAGCCATTGCGCAGCGCCCACACATTCCTACACGCAAAGGCCTGCTTTAAACACATAATGATAACTACGATAAAGTTTCTTCGCGGTTTTACAGTACACAAAAGTCCGACAAGTAAGATAAAGGGAGGACAAACTTGACGGACTCTTGTATTTCGAACTGATGCCATTGGATTGGTCACATCAATTACTGTTTTAAATCTATGACGCTATTGTATCAGAGGGTTAATCACAAAAGTGTCACAAATGTAAAGAATTTTGCGTTTTATTTAAAAAACTTACAAAATTTTTACTTTATGTTAAATATATCGACAGATAAGCTCCGAATATTACCCCCTAAAGCGAAAAAATTCAAAAAAATTTCGAGATCCACCAGTGACGGTTCTCGCCGGCGAGAACCGTCACTGGTGGATCAAAATACAAGAAGGAGGGGATTTCCCCTCCTTCCCGGTTTACAGCACTGTCAAAGTGAGAACTTATTAACTTCGTCGTTAAGAACATTAGCCTGTCTGGTAAGCTCCTGGCTGGCTGCGGCACTTTCCTCAGCGGTAGCAGCATTGGTCTGAACAACGCTGGAAATCTGATCGATGCCCTGCTTGATATCATTGAGAGACTGCTGCTGATGGTCTGTTGCCCTGGTGATCTCGGCAATAAGCTGAACAGCCTTCTCGGTTGATTCCTGAGTACTCTTGAGATACTCTGCGGTCTGGATGGTGAGCTTGTCACCGGTCTGAACTGCAGCGATAGTCTCGGTAATGAGGTTGGAGGTATCAAGTGCAGCAGTTGATGACTTACCGGCAAGGTTACGAACCTCGTCAGCAACAACCGCGAAGCCTTTACCTGCGGCACCTGCTCTTGCTGCCTCTACCGCAGCATTAAGTGCAAGGATATTGGTCTGGAAGGCGATATCATCGATGGTCTTGATGATGGTTGAAATACGCTGAGACTTATCAGTGATATCTTCCATTGCCTTACGAAGATCAATCATCTGGGTGTTACTTGTATTGATCTGCTCTTCTGCACTGTGGATCTGACCCTGAGCAGTGCGGGCATTTTCTGCCATGCGGATAGTCTCATCATTGATCTGATTGATCTCGGCTGACAGCTCTTCAATCGAACTTGCCTGTTCTGTAGCACCCTGGGCAAGACCCTGAGCACCGTCGGAGATCTGAACTGCTCCACTGTCCACAAGCTTTGCAGAATCCATGATAGATCCGATAATGCTTCTAAGCTGTGTAACCAGCTTATCCATGTTGACCTTGAGCTTGGCAAACTGACCGACATATTCGCGCTTTAATTCAACATTAAGATTGCCTTCGGAGACTTCTGAAAGGGCTCCGGAGATTTCATCGATATAACCCTGATAATTCTTGAGCTGTTCTGTTGTCTTGCTGAAAGCAACGGCAAGCTGACCGATTTCGTTCTGAGACTCTGTAGGAAGGTCAACATCGAAGTCGCCCTCGGAAATCTTGACTGCCGCAGTTGTAACCTTACGAAGAGGAACAGTGATAACTGTGCTTATAACTGTCAGAAGTACAAAGATGATGACAGCTATGATGATAACCATGATAATGATGCAGACTCTCTGGAATGCTCTGAGGGATGCAAGAACATCTGCCTCAGGCACTGCCGAATAGAGAACCCAGTTTGTATTTGGAACTTCGGAAGCTGCTACGTAGTAAACGCTCTTACCGTTCTTAAGCGAAATCGGCTGATCCGGCTTAACCTTTTCTACTGCCTGTGCAAGAAGAGCATCTCCGGATTCCGAAACAAGCTTACCGTTAACAGAAGGATCCGGATTTCCAAGGATCATACCGTCAGCAACGATTGCAGATATACCGGTCTGCATAGGCTTCATTGCTGCAGTTTCAGATGCAAGCTCGTCAAGGAAAATGTCTATTCCGGCAACACCGGTTTCACCGCTCTTTAAGTTCATCTTTCTTATGAAGGATACACAGAGAGCGTTGGTCATGGCATCAACGTAAGGTGCCGTAATGGTGAAGCTTGTCATATTCTGATTGAGGGCATCCTGATACCATCCTCTGGATCTGGGATCGTAATCAGCCGGAACCTCTGTATAATCAGCATAGAACATACCACCGTCTTCAAATCCGGTGTAGATTCCCTGATTCTTGAGGTCACCCATATTGTTCGAGCTGCTCATGAAATCCTGATATTCTTTCTTATTTGCGAAATCTGTGGATTCTGCAGATTTGGCGAAGGCTTCACCTCTTGCAACAACATTCTGCACTCTCGCACCAAATTTCTCAGCATTGTAATCTGATTCTGCCTGGAGCACATTTGCCGAGAGTGATTTTATCTGGTTTTCTGCCTGCCCGCTCAGAAAAAGGATGATAAATACGATACTCACTACGATGATGGGGACAAGGATAAGAAGAAGTGTTGTGCTTATGCGCCTCTTTGGTCCCTGACCGGGGTCTCTCTGAAATTTTTCTGTAAATGCCTTCATGTTACTCTCCAATTCATAAAAATTTTGCCAAATAATTACACGTTCATTTGTAGACTAGAGATAACTTCGGCAAATTTTACGATTTTATAACGAAAATTCTTTTTTGATATAATATTTGTCGTATATTAAATATAGTAGTTGTGATAAAGGAGGGAGTTATGAGAAAAATACTTGTTGTCGTAGATATGCAGAAAGATTTTGTAGATGGGGCACTGGGATCAAAGGAGGCTGTGGCTATAGTTCCGGCGGTTGTTGAAAAGATCAAGTCCTATTCTATTAAGGATGTTTTCGTTACCCGCGACACACACCAGCCGGATTATATGGAGACTCAGGAGGGAAAGAACCTTCCGGTGGTGCATTGTGTGGAAGGTACTGACGGATGGCAGCTTGATTCCAGCGTGGCACAGGTGGTTGAAGGTGCAACTTTTATCAACAAACCTACCTTCGGTTCTACCGTTCTGGCGGACACTATCAAAGCAATCAGTGAGAAGGAAGACATTGAAATAGAGCTTGTCGGGCTTTGTACTGACATTTGTGTGGTTTCCAATGCTCTCCTCTTAAAAGCCTCAATGCCTGAGGTTCCTATTTCGGTAGACCCTCTGTGCTGTGCCGGAGTCACTCCCGAAAAGCATGAAGCTGCCCTTGAAACCATGCGTTCATGCCAGATTTATGTGAAATCTTAGTAAAATTAATTGTCAAGGAGGCATTCATGAAAGCATCGTCCAACACACTTATTCCTGAACGGTTAAAATCTGCCAGAGAACAACTTCTGCTTACTAAAGCAGAAGCAGCAAGGCGGATTGGGTTAACGGCTGCTTCCTATGTCAGATATGAGTCCGGAGATCGTAGTCCTTCCTCACAGGTTATTCAGTCGATAGCGGAAAGTTTGGGAACTTCAGTTGCGTATCTTACCGGTGGAACGGATGATATAGCACCTGATGTGATTAGTGTTTTCAAAAATGATGCTCCACTCCTGTTTGAACTCTTAAATGGTGTACAGAGCGCAGATGAAGCAACTATACAGAGGTTGCTCAGCTATTATGATCAGATAAAGAATAAGGATTAACAAATATTAGTAATTGATAGTCAATTACCCCGACCCTAAAGGGTCGTGGCTTCAACCGAATCATTTAATGTGAATCGACCCCCAAAAGGTAGACATTAATCTTAACTTTTGGGGGTCGATTCACTGAACGGTTATTTTCTAAAATATAGTTTAAGGGCTAACTGTCAATTTATAATCTATCAAGAAATATATTTCTTTCAGACATAGGAATCTTAAGTGCATCCATAGCTTGATCCACAGAGAGCTTTAATGTTTCCATGAGGTTTTTAATATTATTCAGGGTTGTATCAATGTGCTCTTCTTTTTTTGCTTCTTCGCGCATATCTTCCATCACTTTACACACGGCTTCCACTCCTTCCTCTGTTTCTTTAAAATATCTTGTTCTGTCTGCTAATTCTTTATTTATCATATCATCGGGATCTGAGCAAGAAAAATCGTGCATCAGATTTCCGATTTCGTCATCACCGCGGTAGGCACCATTTATGTAAAGAATATATGATCCATCATTAAAGATTTCTCCGGTCGCCATATTCATACGTTCGATGTCATAACACGATAGCCCTTTGTCAAAGATATCGTTCTCAGTGATAAAAATTGTATATGTATCAGGAAGTTCGTTGAAATCCTGACCGGCATCCAGATTATCTACATCCATTGCACTTGAATGATATCTGGCTCTATGTTTTCCGGCACCTCTATCAGATCGCTGGATCTCCATATCGTATTTTTTACCTTCATCATCAGTCCCATATGCATCCAGACAAATTGACCGTGCACCCACAAGTCGTTTCATATCAGCCTGAGTTTTTACATTTGTAATATTGAGATCTTCTTTTCCGGTTAATATCCTGAGAACGTGCTGCGTCAGAGGAATGTTATCGCGAAAAAGACATCTCATAAAATCATCATCGATAGGCCTTAATCCACGTAATCTTTGTAAGTCTTCCTGTCTCTCTCGTTCTTTTCTTTGAAGTTCTGTTTCCAAGTATAATCTCCTGTCATAAATTATCAGTCTGCATCAATTGATGATGAATTACCAACGGTAATATAATACTGTTACCGTTGGTAATTGTCAATGAGGTTTTATGACAGCATCATCCAATTAGCTTATTCCAAAATGTTTGAAATCTGCCAAGGAATAGCTTTTCTGACAGCAATCAAAAAGAGCCTGGGAGCATCCGTTAAATTGATGCTCCCAGGCTCTTGTGATATTTACTGTTCTGATGAACTGTTATTTTCTTTTTCAGGAGTTTTTTTATCTTTCTTCTCTTTCTTTTTCACCGGAGCAAAGAGCGCGAATCCCAGAATAAGCACTGCACATACTGCGAAGGCAATAGGTACCCAGTCCGGGATAGCTCTGCCCTGATCCATGGTGCTGTTGTCGGAGGTTACAGTGGAGGCAGCAGCTGAGGTCTTCTCGTAGGTAGCTTTGTACTCCTCTTCTGTTATGGTTTCTGTGTGCTCGCCTCTCACCAGCATACGATGGGTATTAATTCCGTAAGGGGTACAGGTTATCAGTGTGCAGTAGTCCTTTCCCTCCACGATATCTATCATGTTTGCTTCTTCAGGAAGGACGATGTTAATGTTATCGACCTGATACACAAGAACCTTATCCAGGATATGAAGGAAGAAGCAGTCTCCTTCTCCCACTTCATCAAGTCTTGTAAAGAGCTTTGCGGAAGGCAGGCCTCTGTGTCCGGAAAGTACAGCGTGGGTACTATCTCCGCCTACCGGAAGTGATGTGCCGACAATATGACCTACTCCGATCTGAAGAACCGCTTCGTCGGTTGTGTGGTAGATGGGAAGCTCCACATCAATCTTTGGAATGGTGATGTAGCCCATAATCCCGGAACCGTTGATGTCAAGAGTTGACATATACTCTTCCATCTCTTCATCGCTTGGATTATAGCGATCGGCCTTTGACAGCAGATCTTCATTATACTTAATGGCAAGATCACGTATTTTTTTTAGTTCTCCTACATCAGTTGTTTTTAGCTGGTTTGTATAGCCGGAAATGGCTCTTGACTGATGCAGAGCGTTCCACTTCTCACTGATGGTAGGGTAAAGCAGAAGCCCGATGCCCACAATCATAACAAGCACGATTATTACCGTAATTATGTTAGATGTTAGGCTCCCCTTCTTTTTTTTAGGGGATTTTGCTGTTTTGGTATCAGTATCTTTTAGAGTAAGATCTTTGTTCTCTGCAGTATCATTCATTTATCTTATCACCCGTTAAACAAGAAATTAGATTTTGTTTAGAAAAAGAAGGCGAAGGACATGTCCCCCGCCTTCAATATATTATTCGTCAAAAGTTATGTTGTGATAAATTATTCAGCATCCTTTTTTCTCTTGATGAAGATTGCTGCTCCACCGCCGATTACGAGGATACCACCAATTACATAAAGGATAGTTGTACCCATACCACCGGTGCTTGGAAGAACGGTACCCTTCTGGTTCATAATGGTTGCCTTAAGAGCATCATTATCAGATGTATCTCTTGTAAGAATGATTTCTCCGGAAACCTTATCGCCGGTAAGGCTGTCAAGTGAAAGTGCCTTGTTTTCTTTTCCACCATGAGTAGCTGTTACATCAAACACTTGAGGATCGATTGTATTATATCCTGTAGGAGTTGTGGTCTCTACCAGTACATAACGTCCATCATCAATACCCTTGAAGGTAAACTGAGTACCTGCAGGAAGACTGTCTGTGGCCTGATTCTTAGTTGCTGTATATGACTGGATAGCTGTACCTTCCGCAGCAGCGTGCTCGCCCTTAGACTTTGCATCACCGGTTTCAGGCAAAACATAATCTGATGAAACCTTATAGAGCGCAAATTCGGCACCGGTAAGAGGATTCTCGTCCTGATCAACCTTATTTACTACAAGTTTGTAAGTGAAGGTTATAACGGTCTCTTCCGGAGTTTCGCCTTCATCAGATCCATCTTCATCGTTAGGGTTATTGCTATACTTAAGATTGAATTTATTTGTATTACCTTCGGAACCAATCTTAGCGCCTTCTCCAAGTGTTGCGGTAAAGTCGATGGTAACTGTTTTGCCATTCAGAGATTCGAGGGTTTTACCATCCTTAGGTGTCCACTCGATAGTAACTTCAAAACCATTCTTTGTTCTTGCATCTACGCCGGTTATTTCAACAGTATAATCATCGGTATTTTCAATAGCCTGACCATCAAGTTTGATATCCAGTGTGCTGATAGCATCAAAGCTTCCTGACTGAAGTGTATCAACAAAAGTAATGTGGTATTTCTTATACTGCTCTACTTTATCTGAGAGCTTGGCTGTGATGTGATAAGGAACCTCATCACCGATATCGTAATCAGAGGAAGTCTGAAGTGTTCCGTTTGTTGCTTCGTCGTTAGGATTTGAATCATTTGCATCATCCAAAAGCTTATGCGCTTCTGTTGTTCCGGCCTTACGGGCTACTTCTGTAGGACCAACAACCTGCACAATGTAGAGAGTTGCCTCGTCTCCTTCAGCAATGGCATCAGCGTCCTTGATTAAATAGTATCCATAAGGAACATCAACAGATGAGTTGCTATTAACAGTAAATGCAGGAGTAGATGTAAGATCAGCATAATTCTTAAGGGCTGCTGCTTTCTCTGCATCTGTTCCGGTAATTGCTGCTATTGTATCCAAAGTTGTTTTTTGAACATCTGCGCCTGCAGTACCTGTACCATTTTCGCCCCATTTTACATTGGAAAGCACTTGTTTATTATTTTCATCAGTGGAAAGTTCACCGGTAAAAATCTGGTATATTTCATAATTGTGCTTGTCTGCAGCAGGAACAGTGATTTTAGTAGTTGTTGTTGTCTGTGTTTCAGCATATGCAACTACACCTGTTGCTGCAACGTTGCAAAATGTCATTCCTGCAGCAAGAGCTAAAGCTATAAATCTGTTCTTCTTCATTCTATACTCCTATAATTTATTAGTTTTTTCCCTCAACGAGTCCTAATATACCCCATGTGATATTAAATCGAGACTTAAAAAGTGATAAAAAATTGCTGATATAAGTAAATTGTTAAACATTGCCATTGGATTGTTAAAATCCATCTATCTCTTTGGCAAATTTTGTGGGCGGCTATTGGCCGCCCACGATTAGTGATCAAAGATGGTTTTCTTTTCTTTTTCTCAAGACAAGGAAGATTCCGCCAAGAGCCACCATAATTGTACCTGCAAGATACATAATATTTACTCCAATGCTTCCTGTATCCGGAAGTGCAAATTTGATTTCTTCATTTGAAATCGAAAGTACATATCCCTTCGGATAAAGAGGGTTCTCTGAATCATAACTGAAGGTAGTTGCTTCCGGGTTTGCAAAGGCAAAGTAGTAAACATTGTTTTTATCAACCTGGTAACCTTCAGGTGCCTGGCTTTCTACGAGGCAATACTTTTGTCCGTAGGCAAATGCTTCTTCGGTATCAATATCGTTTAATGATATTTCGGCAATACCTTGATCATCGGTTGTAAACTGAATGATTTTTGTTTCACCATCCTCATCCGTATATGTCATTGGTATTCCCTTACACTGGGTCTTTCCTGTGCTGTCTTTTATAGCGGAACCGCTATTGTCAACCTTATAAAGATCAAATACAGCGCCCGCAAGCTTTTTGGAATCCTCTCCCGCCTTGTGCTTTACAAGTTTTATGCTGGCTGTGGTTCCTGAACCCTGGGCTGCAAGATAGAACTCAGCGTCAAATTTGGTTTCATCACTTGACCAGAGAAGTGTAGCCTTGTTGGTAAGTGTCACCTTATTGCTTGTAAGCTGAGGTAAAGCATTGTAAGTGATCACAACCTTTGTTTTATCAGGGATGTTAGTAAAGGTAAGCTTATTTCCTTCAATGCTGTACTTTATGTTGTCGGCTTTCTTTACGACTCCGTTCAGATCCTCTTCTGTTATCTCTATGGTTGAGATGTCAATGATCTGGTTTTCAAATTCATCTAGAAGTTTCATGACTTTTTCATCGTTTAAAGTATCCTTGTTAGGATTTATAACGATTTCGTAGTCTGCGAGACCTGTTTCCTTATTGTAAGATCCGTCCTTGTCAAGAATCTGATACTCATAAACGACGTCAGCTTCTGTTTCGAAGGATCCCCACTTAACCTTATTGTTGAAGGTAACGCTTCCTTTACTGTCATTCTTGTTCTGTAATGCAAGAGCTATGGCAGTATCCTTTTTGACCTTAAGGTAATATCTTATTCTGTATGCATCATAGTACTTTCCTGAACCGTCTACAGGTACCTTTGGAATACTTATAGTAAGTTTGTGGTTAGCATTATCTACAGAGATATCAGCTTTTCCGCGATCATCACCCTGATACCAGACGCTTCCGGTATAGATTGTGCCGTTGTCTGTGGTTCTGTAAGGAACTTCCGTATCCACAAATGAAAGTCTTTCATCATAGGTATCTTCAAATCTAAGACCATCCGGATAGGTTCCATTTAAACCGTTAAATGCGATGTCATAAGCAAAAATATAGTAGCCGTCATCAGTAACATAAGGTACGGTGCCATTGTTATCACAGTAGATGCTTCCGGTCTTTCTTATATTACTGTTGACAATGATAACGGTGTCGCCTCTCCATACATAGTCATCATTAAACAAGAACTTTGCTGTGTTGTAATGACCCTTATATGTTTCGTAGTCATTACCGGATGCTCTCGTTACCCAGTCTGTATTGTTTTTGGATGAATAAGTAATGGTAATGGTTCTTGTGCTTCCTGTACCTGTGAGACCGGTATTGTCATTATTCTTATCAGTACTTATATTCTTGGTTTCATCCTTATAGAAGATAAAGGATAATAAATAACCGTGCTGATTGTCAGAATGGCCTATCAGCTGTTTTGAAACAACACATTTTTCCTTATCTGTTAAACCTGTTATTGTAATATCCTGAGTGGTACCAAACAGGTCATCATAATATTCGTATTTGTAAGGCAGATAATCGTTTATTCTTAAGTAGTTATAACCGTTCGCAGGAACTTCAACAGTAAGCTCCCAGGTTATCTTCTCACTGGTGTAGGATTTTGCCTTCTTTGTGAATTCCTTGTAGTAAGTATACGGATTTACACCTGTTTCTGAAGTTACTGAATCATGGTGATTTGTTTTAACGCTGTTCTTTATGGATAAAATGTCTTTACTTGATCTGTCAACTGTGGTTTTGTACTTTATCTTAAATGAAGCATTTTTTCCGTACTTTTTAACAAAGTTACTATCAGTAGGTATTCTCCATGTCCAACCGTAAACCTTTCCGTCAGAATCCTTAACTAATTCAAGGTCATCCCATTTAACAGTCATATTGACTGTGTCGCTGCCATTTATATAAATATTCAATCCGGTTCCGGTGTAACTGAGATACTGTCTTGAGTTGGCATCGATGGTATCTGTTATATAAGAAAGATTCGCAATACGCTCTTCATTGGCTTCAATTGTATATGTGATCTCTCCGTATAAATTTCCGTCGCTATCTTTAAGCACTCCTCCTACACCATTTGTGTATTTTTTCAGGGTTGAGATGTTGAATATATATTCCTTCTTATTGTTAGAAGGATCTTTATCATCATCGGCAGTGACATTACCTGTATTTCCGGTTGTATCCAGAGTTGCCTTTGCACCATCAGGGACTGAATCGATCTTGGCAAGGTACTCGATATTTACAGATTCTCCATCCTTCATTTCAGGTATTTTTACTGTAAATCCCTTACTGTTTTTATTTTCTACTGTGGCTTTGATACTTCCCTTGTTGCTGGTTATCTTTATATTGCTGCTTGTATCAAGGCTTATAAGGGAACCATTAATGGTATCGGTAACCACTACATTTTCAGAAACACCGTTAGAATAAACATTAACAGTGTAGTGAATCATGCCGTCATTCTTATCATAGTATGCCCACTTATTGATGCTGACATCATGATCTTTATTTATTTTGATAGTCTTTATTACACCGTTCGGGAATTTGAAATTAACTTCCTCGTTGTTTAATTTACCGCTTATCTCCGCTGTAATCTTTACGTCAGTGGCACTCTGTAAATGCTTAAAGTTCTCATGTTTTGTGTTCCACTGGAAGTAAAGTCTTCTTTTCTGAGAGTCTACTATGACTTTGTTTCCGCTTATGGTGTATGTGTGGTCAATGATGACGTCAAAAGTTGTTTCCTTATCTTCTATGTAGAGGCCTGCCGGGATCTCGTAGTACATCCAGGTGGTATCATTAGGGAACTGAACACCTCCGGATACCTCGCTGAAAGAGAGATAAAGGGAATACAGAGTCTTGTTCTTTACTGTCCAGGTATTTCCGTCTGCTGACTGCTCGGCTCCGGTTATGGACAAAGAGGACAGGAATTCTTTTATGTCCTCTTCAGGACCGGTTATCTCTGTCAGTATGACTCCATAAGTGGAAAAGGAATCTGTTACCAGTTCCACATTCTTGATTTCACCTTTGGAGTTCTCGTTGATAACGGTATCGTCCATGGAAGTAAGGTCTTCAATATCAGAGATATCATTATTCTTAACGTGTATTACCTTAACCTCTTCATCATCTTCTGATTCTACAGGTTTGATAAAGGTAATCTTAACAGAAACATGTCCATCCGGTTCTATCTTATCGTCTTCCTCGTCAAGGAAGTAAACGTCATAGAGATAAAGGTCAGATACATGACGCTCTTCTTCACTTATTTTTTCATTGTAGGCATTTTCGATGTCAAGTTTTGTCTCTTCATCCAGAGAATCTGCATGGAGAGCTACATTTCCATCAAAGGTTGAAGCTCCGAAAGTTGCTGTAACACGTACTTTTCCGTCGTCAGAAATTACTGTCTTTGTAATCTCCTTATATACATTCAGGCTGCCTGCTGTGCCGCCAAGCTCTATGGTTAGGCAGTCTTCATCTGTGTTGTTTTCAACACGACCCTTGAAGAAAAGTGCGCCTTCGATTGATTTTCCGGATTTTACAAATGCGGTATCAAAGGTGATCTCAATCTCGTTCTTCTTAAGCTTGTAGGTTCCTACGGTCTCATCGCCGGAAATTACTTTGCCCTTTCCTTCAAATTGTGAAGTAAGTCCTTCAGGCATGGAATATGCAGCGACTCTTGTGTCCTTGTCGTACATCACATCCTCAGGGATGGAGAAGTACAGTGTAAGACCGATCTTGTTTCCTGAGTCAAAGCTTTCTGACTCGATCCAATCCTCGTGGAACTTCTTAACTGCTGAGGAAATGGTCATATACTCAGAAAGGTCAATGACATCATCATCATCATCTTCTTCGTCTGCAGAATTCTCAAAAGAATCCTCAAAAGATTCATCAACAGAATCCTCAACAGATTCATCGGAAGAAGCTTTAGTATCCTCCTCTGTCTGAGCTATTGCAGTCTTATCGGAGTGAGCTGAAATGCCGAGCGCCTTTGCTTCTGTGGTTTCAGCTTCAACTTCAGTATCCTCCTCTGTCTGAGCTATTGCAGTTTTATCGGAATGAGCTGAAATGCCGAGTGCCTTTGTTTCTGCTGTTTCATTTGTCTCATCAGAAGAGTCGTGATCTTCATCCTCAGAATTCTCTGAATCGTCTTCATAGACCTCTGTTGTCTCTACAGAATCAGAATCCTCGTCCTCTACGTAAGAGTCGATTTCAAAAAATTCATCTATTTTTATGGAATCGAAATTATTATCCTCGGAGTCGTTTTCATTAGCCGCTGCTGTTCCAACTAAGTTGGAATCTTCGTCTTCTTCCTCATCCTCAGAGTTATTATCGAAAACTTTATTATCTTCTGCAGAATCGAAAACTTCGGTCTCCTGATCCTCGGAGCTGTTTTTGAGAACTTCATCAGCAACTGCAGAATCAGAATCCTCGTTTTCCTGATCCTCGGAGTCGTTTTCGTTAGCCTCAGCTGTTTCAACTAAGCTGGAATCTTCTTCCTCTTCGGAATTATTTTTGAGAACTTCATCATCCTTAACAGAATCAGAATCCTCATTTTCTTCATCTTCAGAATCATCCTCGAAGATATTTTCAGAAACCTGATTCTCATCAGACTCTTCATCTTCAGAAACGATTTCATCTTCAGAAACGATTTCTTCTTCGTCTGCTTTATCCTCAGCAGCATCCTCTTCTGCTTCGATTTTCTCGAACTCAATTACTGAATCGGTTTCATCAGCCTGGGTTGTTTTGCTGGACTCATCATCGTTGATATCTATGCTCTTACTTGAATTCTGGCTGTCGTCAGTTTCTGTCTCGGTTTTTTCAAGGTTGCTCTGTGAAGCAATATCAGAAAGCTTTTCCACAACTGTATCAACGTTTTCATGATGCCATGCGAAAACAGCGCCGGTGTCAGTGTCGCGATTGTCCTCGATGATCTTTCTGATCTTTTCGTCTATAAGACGATCCTTCTCACCAAGCTTTTTTGCGAGATCACTTTCAGTCGCAATCTTGTTTCCGTCTTCATCTTCGTCTAAATCAATAATTGGTGAATTGGTCACACCGTTTCTGATGAGAGCTCTTTTGGCTTCGTCCCTGCTGATCTCTCCGTTCTGATACTGATCGATGATCCTGTTAATGACATCATCTTTCTTGCCGGCAAAGGCTACGGTTGTGTTTCCAAAGATAGTTACCATAAAGATAACTATAGACATGATAAGGCTGGTCAGCTGTCTGCTAAGCTTTGAGCCGACTAATGCCTTGATAAAGACAATGGGGTTAAAACCGGTTTTAGTTCTGTTTCTCGTTTCCTTCATACTATTCTCTATACTCTATAATCAAAATTCAAAGTTAAAATTAAATCCGCGGGGTTTAAGCAGTTTTTTAGAGGATCAGCTTCTGTTCCTCTTTACATAAATGATGATCCATGCAAAAAGGATGGATGCTGAGAAACCGGCAATGCTGAGATAAAGCATCATGCGGCTGTTATCACCGGTCTTTGGTGTTCTCTTGGCGCCAAGGACGATTTTCTCTTCGGGACCCTCAACGTCAGGTACTTCCTTTTCACGGCTATCACCAAGTACACTTCCGGGTTCAGGCTCCTGGCCGTCGTTGTCATTACCGTTTCCGCCTCCGTGAGGAGAATTTCCGCCGCCTCCGCTATGAGTTGAACCGCCGTTTGATTTATCCTCGATCTTAGCTTCAAGGGTTACGGCTGAGTTATTGTCATAATCAGGAACCGCTATGAAGCTGGGTGATGAATCGAATTTTGAATTTGTGCTGTAGCAGATGATATAAAGACCGTCTTCGAGATTATCAAAGGAAGCATTGCCGTTTGCATCAGATTTCACAGTGCTCTGTGCAGTGATGCCCTTTTGAGAGATGACACTTTCAAGCTCCGCAGCTTTCTCTGCGATCTCATTGGCAGTCTTTTCTTCATTAATAAATGCGATATCGATATACTCACCGAAATCATCTGTTATTAAATAGGAATAGGTTGAGGCGTCAAATCTGGCCACCTCATAGATTGACAGTTCCCAATCCTGAACGGGAACATTGTTTTTGTCATGGATATTTATGATCCTTACAGAATTGTTTCCGGCAGCGCTGGCTGTGAAAACCGTGAATGCTGTCATCATAAATGCCAATGCTCCAAGCACCAGCTTTCTTGCTCTACTCTTTTTTTCCATAAACTCTATACTCGCATTCTTTAATTTAAGAAACTGTCCCTCAACAGTTTGGTTATGAGCCGGAAGGGCTCAGAAAAGCTAAGATCATGATTGTCGTAAAAAACAAATAATATTTGTCATTTGCGGCAATTCGTATGATAGTACCATTATACTTATAAATCGGCTTAAAACGTCAAAAAATTTTAAGAAATTCACAAAATATGCAATAGCGACACAAAATTTAAAATTTTTTAGTTAAATTTCATAAATAATATAAAAATATTGTAAAACTGTACATTCAAATTAATTTAGCCATATTATAAAAACCGTTTATGAACGTAGTTGAACGAATATGACAGTTTCTTAATAAATGCGGAAAATCAAGCTCCTGAATAAATGCGTAAAATTAAGTTGACATAGAGTTTTTTTCTGATAATCTAAACTCTGATAGAAAGGTAATCCGTTTCTATACAGGCCTGTTGCAGGAACCACGGGTTCACTGTGAAAAGCTCATCGGACAGGGCCGGCCATTGCCGAAGTGGCATTATGCCACATATTGATCGAGTTAAAAGCTCAATTTTATAAGTTGGTTACTTCATAACCAGTGCTTGAAAGCACACTACTTGTGAAACGTTCAATAGGCAATCTGACAGAGGCGGATCTGAAATGATTAAAGGTTGATTACAAGGCAGTGCTGCGAAAAAGCGGCGCTGCCTTTTGTGTTAGGAAGGAAAAACATGAATCCGGAAAGACAAAAAAAAGCACCTATATATGATGCCCTTGAAAGGTTTAGAAAGCTCCACGTGGTACCCTTCGATGTCCCGGGACATAAAAGGGGAAGGGGAAATCCGGAGCTGGTCCGTTTCTTAGGTCAGCAATGTGTAGGTATAGACGTAAATTCCATGAAGCCCCTGGATAATCTCTGCCATCCTGTTTCTATTATCAAGGAAGCGGAAGAACTTGCGGCAGATGCATTCGGCGCAGCCCACTCTTTTCTTATGGTGGGAGGAACGACCTCTGCCGTACAGGCAATGGTGCTTTCCGCCTGCAAAGCCGGGGACAAGATCATACTTCCCAGAAATGTACATAAAAGTGCCATCAATGCTCTCGTGCTCTGCGGTGCAACGCCGGTATATATAGATCCAAAGGTGGATGTGGAGCTTGGGATACCTCTCGGTATGGAGGTTCAGGATGTAAAGAAGGCCATGGAGGATAATCCCGATGCCAAGGCTGTACTGGTAAACAACCCGACCTACTATGGCATCTGCTCGGATTTGAGAACCATCGTAAAGCTGGCTCATGAGCACAACATGCTTGCCCTGGTGGACGAGGCTCACGGAACCCACTTCTACTTCAGTGAGGAGCTGCCCTGTTCCGCTATGGAAGCAGGTGCCGATATGGCTTCTGTTTCAATGCATAAGTCTGGAGGAAGTCTCACCCAGAGCTCTCTCCTTTTGCTGGGACCTGAGATGAACCCGGGATACGTGGGACAGATCATTAACCTGACCCAGACCACCAGTGCTTCCTATCTCCTTATGTCAAGCCTTGATCTTTCGAGAAGGAATCTTGCATTGAGAGGAAAGGAATCCTTCGAGAAGGTGGCCCGCATGGCACAGTATGCACGTGATGAGATAAATGAGATCGGCGGGTACTATGCCTATGGCAAGGAGCTCATTAATGGCGGAAGTGTTTATGATTTTGACGTAACAAAGCTTGCGGTCCTCACAAACAAGATCGGTCTTGCGGGAATCGAGGTCTACGATCTTCTGAGAGATGAGTACGACATACAGATGGAATTCGGAGATATCAGCAATATCCTTGCCTACATTTCCATCGGAGATTCTCTTCTCGACATAGAGCGGCTTGTGGGGGCGCTTTCCGATATCAGAAGGCTTTATGCAAAACCGAAAAAGGATCTTTTTACGGCAGAATACATTTCCCCTGTGGTGGCTACAACGCCGCAGCAGGCATTTTATGCGGAAAAGACCAGGGTGCCTATCAATGAGTGCGCCGGACATATCTGCGGAGAATCCGTAATGTGCTATCCGCCAGGAATACCGATTCTTGCGCCCGGGGAAGTTATCACGAAGGATATCATCGATTATATTCAGTATGCAAAGGAAAAGGGATGCTCCATGCAGGGACCGGAAAGTGATGATATTTCCTACCTTAATGTACTGAAGAAGGGGTCGTTCTAAAAAAATTTTCAGTACTGTTTGAACCGCCGGATAAGAGCGACGGAATGGAGATTAAGATAAAATGGAATTTTGGTTTGAAGAATTACATACAGACAATGTGAAGCTGTCCATACGTGTAGATGCACAGCTGTTTTCCGGGGAAAGCGAGTATCAGAGAATTGATGTTTTCAGGTCGCCGGAGTTCGGGAAATTTCTCTGCTCCAACGGCAGCGTGATCTTTTCCGAGGCGGACGAGTTTGTTTATGACGAGATGATAGTACATGTACCCATGTCTGTTCATCCCGGTGTCAAAAAGGTGCTGGTAATCGGCGGAGGTGATGGAGGCGTTGCCAGAGAGCTTTCCTATTATGATGAGATCGAGGAAATCGATGTGGTTGAGGAGGATCAGCTTTTTATCGATGTCTGCAAGGAATGGTTTCCCGATAATGCCTGCGGTCTCGATGATCCCCGGGTAAAGATCTACAACGAAAACGGTTTAAGATTTCTGAGATCCCGCCACGATCAGTACGACCTTATCATTAACGACTGTACGGATCCCCTGGGCCATACAGCAGGCATGTTTACTAAGGAGTTTTACGGCAACTGCTTCGGAGCCCTTCATGAAGACGGAATAATGGTATATCAGCACGGAAGTCCCTTCTTTGACGAGGATGAGGAGTCCTGCCGCGCCATGCACAGGAAGGCTTTCAGAAGCTTTCCGATAAACAGAGTTTACCAGGCTCATATCCCCACCTGTCCGGCAGGCTGCTGGCTCTTCGGTTTTGCCAGCAAGAAGTATCATCCGCTGAAGGATTTCAACGGTAAAAGATGGAATGCGCGGAATATCAAAACCTGGTACTACACAACACATTTGCACCGCGGAGCATTTATGCTGCCGCGTTATGTAGAGGATCTTTTAAGCGAGGAGGAAAATAAGATATGAGTAGAGTTCTTGTAATCGGCTGCGGAGGCGTTGCACAGGTGGCTATCCAGAAATGCTGCCAGAACAGTGAGGTTTTCGCTGAGCTTTGTATCGCAAGCCGTACAAAATCAAAATGTGATGCCCTTAAGGAAAAGCTTGAAGGGAAAACTTCCACTGTTGTTACAACCGCACAGGTTGACGCGGATAATGTGGATGAGGTTATAGAGCTCATCAGGTCCTATCAGCCTGATGTTGTTCTCAATGTTGCACTCCCCTATCAGGATCTCACCATCATGGATGCGTGCCTTGCCTGTGGTGTACATTATGTAGACACCGCAAACTATGAGCCGGAAAACACCGAGGATCCGGAGTGGAGAAAGATCTATGAGAAGCGCTGCAAGGAGCTTGGTTTCTCAGCTTACTTTGATTACTCCTGGCAGTGGGCCTACGATCAGAAATTCAAGGATGCGGGACTTACTGCTCTTCTGGGAACCGGCTTTGATCCGGGAGTTACCAGTGTGTTCTCGGCTTATGCATTAAAACACTATTTTGACGAGATCCATACCATAGACATCCTCGACTGTAACGGCGGAGATCATGGCTATCCTTTCGCCACAAACTTTAATCCTGAAGTAAATCTTCGTGAGGTAAGCGCTCCGGGAAGCTACTGGGAGGACGGTCACTGGGTAGAGGTTCCCGCCATGTCCATAAAGAGAGAATATGATTTTCCTCAGGTGGGAATGAAGGATATGTATCTTCTTCATCATGAGGAGATCGAGGCCCTCGCAAAGAATATTCCGGGAGTAAAGAGAATCCGTTTCTTCATGACCTTCGGACAGAGCTATCTTACACATATGAAGTGTCTGGAGAATGTGGGAATGCTTTCCACCACTCCTATCAATTTCAATGGTCAGGAGATCGTGCCTATTCAGTTCCTGAAGGCGCTTCTTCCGGATCCTGCATCTCTCGGACCGAGAACTGTGGGAAAGACCAATATCGGCTGTATCTTTACCGGAGTTAAGGATGGAAAGGAAAAGACCATCTTTATCTATAATGTCTGCGACCATCAGGAGTGCTACAAGGAGCTTGGCAGCCAGGCCATCAGCTACACAACCGGTGTTCCGGCCATGATAGGTACTGCCCTTGTTGCAAGCGGTGTATGGAACAAGAGGGGAACCCTCACAACGGATGAGTTCGATCCGGATCCATACATGGAGATGCTCACAAAGTTCGGTCTCCCATGGGTGGTTGATGAGAATCCGGTAACTGTTGAATGAAGGTTTAACTACCGAATAGAAAAATGCAGGTTTCGTGCCCGGCACGCATTCCCTGCATTTTCTTCTGATAAAGCATTTGATAATCAGCCGGAATATATAATTCAGAAGTCCTGAAACAACGTGAATTCTTTAGTTCAGACAAATGAAGACGCTGTAGCTGTGTTAGTGTTTAGGTGTATGAAGTGGAAATCAAGGAATTGAAAACACCGGTATATCTGGTGGATGAAAAAAGAATAGAGGATAATCTCCGTATCCTGAAGGGTGTGGAGGAACGGACGGGATGCCATATACTGCTTGCCCAGAAGGCATTCTCCATGTTCCGGATTTATCCCCTTATAAGAAAATATATCTCTGGAGCAACTGCCAGCGGTCTTTTCGAGGCCAGGCTTGCACATGAGGAAATGGGTGGGGAGAATCATGTGTTCTCTCCTGCCTTTACTCATGAAGAGATGGTGGAGCTTTGTGAGATCTGCGACCATATCAGTTTTAATTCACTGAGGCAGCTGGAGCTCCACAGACCGGTCTGGGAGGGGGATAAGCCGGGCCCGGATTCGGAAATGGATTTCAAAGAAGATCCGGGTATGAAGGCCGGAAAGGATGTGCTCTCCCACGGGGATTCCTGTGAAGGTTCCGGTGAGGACTCCGTCAGGAATTTTAAAGATAACTCAGGTGTGACATCTGAAACCCATTACGAAAAACAACACCGGGTCAGTGTCGGACTTAGGATCAATCCGGAGTTTTCCACCCAGGAGGGGCACGAAATATACGACCCTTGCGCTCCCGGTTCACGTCTCGGTATCCGGAGGAAGGATATGCCGGAGCATTTGCCTGAGGGAGTTGAAGGTATACATTTCCATACCCTCTGCGAGCAGGGGGCCGAGCCTCTGGCTGCTACTGTCAGGGCTGTGGAGGAAAGCTTCGGAACATATCTCAGGGAAGCAAAATGGGTGAACCTCGGGGGCGGCCACCATATCACAAAGCCGGGATATAATCTCGCGCTTCTGGAAAAGACCATATGTCATCTCAGGGATACCTATGATGTTCAGGTTTATCTGGAGCCGGGGGAGGCTATCGCCCTTGATGCCGGTTATCTTTACACGAGGGTAATGGATATAGTTGATAATACTCTCCCCATCCTCATTCTGGATGCCTCCGCTGCCTGCCATATGCCGGATGTGCTGGAGATGCCATACCGTCCGCCTCTTCGTGACGGTGGTATGCCCGGGGAGAAGCCTTTTACCTGCAGACTTTCCTCAAGAACCTGTCTCGCAGGGGATGTCATCGGGGATTACAGCTTTGACAGAATGCCGGAAATCGGAGACACCCTGGTTTTTGAAGACATGGCCATCTATTCCATGGTGAAGAACAATACCTTTAACGGTATGCCTCTTCCTGATATCGGACTCCTGCATGAGGATGGTTCCTGCGAGATTGTGAAGAGCTTCGGATATGAGGATTTTAAATGCCGGCTTTCGTAGTACATATGGTTTTCCTGTTTGATTATTACATATGACAGAAAAAAGATCGGAATATATAGCCGATTAGATTGACATCTGTGTGTCAGAAATAAACGGCGGAAAACATGCATTTATAGATGAGGAGCTTATTGGCTCTTCATCTGTGTTTCAGAGAAAAAGACTGAAACCGGAAGTTTATAGGAGAAAGGTTTATGCTGATCAAAGACAGAATCCCGTCAGAGGACGGATTTTATATGCCGGCTGAGTTTAACGAGCATGAAGGTACTCTTCTCATTTGGCCAACGAGACCCGGAAGCTGGGGTGTGGACCCGTCAAAGGCTCAGGCGGCCTTTTGCGAGATCGCAAGGGTACTGTCCCGTAATGAAAAGGTATGGTTCCTTTGTGACAGCGAGCATAAAGAGGAAGCCTCGGCTGCTCTCTCAGACTGTGCTGAGATCCTGGAGATACCTACGGATGATGCCTGGGCCAGGGATGTGGGACCTACCTTTGTTACTGACGGTAAAGAGTTGAGAGGCATTAACTGGAAATTCAACGCCTGGGGTGGGGATTACGACGGTCTCTATGCCCACTGGGATAAGGACGATGCTGCCGCCGTCGGGTTCTGCGAGGCACTGAAAAAAGATATCTATGACTTCGGGGACTTCGTTCTGGAAGGCGGTTCCATCCATACTGACGGAGAAGGAACACTTCTTGTAACGGAAACCTGTCTTCTCAGTAAGGGAAGAAATCCGGAGCTCAGTAAAGAGGAAATAGAAAAAAGGTTGTGTGATGCCTTGGGGGTTAAAAAGGTTTTATGGCTGCCATATGGCATTTACAATGATGAAACCAACGAACACGTGGATAATGTCTGTGCCTTTATACGTCCTGGGGAAGTGGTGCTTGCCTGGACCGATGACGAAGCGGATCCCCAGTATGCCATGTCAAAGGCTGACTATGACTACCTTTCCGGGATTACGGATGCAAATGGAAGGAAGCTCATCCTTCATAAGCTTCCTGTGCCGGAGCACCCCATACTTATCGGTGATGAAGACGTAGATAAGTATGAGTTTGAGGAGGGCGAGGACATTCGCACCGAAGGGGAAAGGCTTGCGGCAAGCTATGTGAATTTCTATTTCGGAAACAAAACGGTGCTGGTGCCTCAGTTCGGAGGAGAAAACGCTGAAAGCGATGAAAGGGCTCTTAAGCTTTTCAGAGAGCTCTGCCCTGACAGAGAGGTTGTGGGGATATATTCCATGGACATACTGCTGGGTGGCGGGAACATTCACTGCATAACGCAGCAGGTGCCGATGGCGTGAGCTTTGGAATGAGGAGTGGCTGCATGTCCGGTGGATCCGGTATGCAGTGCCGGATTTTGTTAAGTGGTTTTAAATGGGATGACCTTCATGCCGTCATTGAGAGTAAGAACATCAGATGCCGGATCTTATTGTAGAGAAGATTCAGAGAGGATTATTTTATGAGTTCTGTTAAAGCAGCAGCCATTCAGATGAGCTGCACTGAAAGACCCGAGGGTAATATAGCTCATGCTGAGGAGCTTGTAAGAAAGGCTTATGAGCTGGGGGCAAGGATCATACTGCTTCCTGAGCTTTTTGAGAGACCTTATTTTTGCCAGGAGCGAAGGTACGAGTACTATGACTATGCTCTTCCCACGGAAGAGAATTCCGCGGTTAAGCATTTCAGTAAGCTTACGGAGGAGCTTTCGCTGGCAATGCCGGTGAGCTTTTATGAAAGGTCCGGGAACTGTCTTTACAATTCCATCGCAATGCTTGATTCGGGATCTCTTATGGGAGTATACAGAAAGACTCACATTCCGGATGACCACTACTATCAGGAGAAGTTTTATTTCACCCCAGGGGATACAGGCTTTAAGGTCTGGAATACCAGATATGGTAATGTTGGCGTCGGGATATGCTGGGATCAGTGGTTTCCCGAGACCGCAAGATGCATGGCTCTGATGGGGGCGGATATACTGCTCTATCCTACCGCAATAGGAAGCGAACCTATACTTGAGGTTGACAGTTCGGGACATTGGCAGAGAACCATGCAGGGACATGCAGCAGCCAATATCGTTCCGGTAATGGCCGCAAACCGTTACGGTCTCGAGAAGGTTGAACCCTGTGAGGAAAACGGAGGTCAGTCCTCTTCTCTTACCTTCTACGGCAGCAGCTTCATCACGGATGAAACCGGAGCAATACTTCAGCAGGCCGGCCGTGACAAAGATGAGATCCTTATATCCGAATTCGATTTTGACAGAATAAGAAAAGACCGCCTGTCCTGGGGCTTATTCAGGGACAGACGTCCGACGTGCTATAGTAAAATCTGTGAATAGTAATTGAGATCCAATTGGAATTGCATATGTATGACATGGTGTTTTTTAATCCCTGAAAACTATCTTACCGCCGCAGATGGTGGTCTTTATTTTTCCGTAGAGCTCCCAACCGATGAAGGGGGAGTTTGAGGCTTTTGAACGGAAGCTGTCGCCCACAGTCCACTTTTCTTCAGGATCAAAGATTACGAGGTCTGCATCAGCTCCTTCCGATAGTGTGCCGGCCGGAAGCTTATAAAGCTTTGCGGGATTTATGGTAAGGGCTTCGATGACTCTTTTGAGAGGCACCTGACCGGTGCGGACAACGCTTGTCAGAACGAGGCCGAGAGCTGTTTCCAGTCCGATCATGCCGCTTGGTGCCGATTCGAGGGGCTTCGACTTCTCTTCCTTGCTGTGAGGCGCGTGATCCGTGGCTATCATGTCTATGGTGCCGTCACGGAGACCTTCTATAAGCGCCTGACGATCCTTCTCTGTTCTTAGCGGAGGATTTACTCTTGCGAGGGAGCCCTTTTCGAGAACCAGCTCTTCAGTGGCAGCAAGATGCTGGGGAGTAACCTCTCCAAATACTTTTATGCCCATTTTCTTTGCGGACCTGAGTATATCTACTGTTACACCGCTGGATATATGCTGGATGTCCAGCTTTGCTCCGATCTTCCGGTTCAGCATTACATCCCTTGCAACAAGCACATATTCTGCTTCATCCGGAGCTCCTCCCAGACCAAGCCTGTCTGAAACCACACCTTTGTTGACTCCTGCACTGAACATCAGCGCCGGATCCTCTTCATGAAGAGATATGGGAACGTCGAGCTCTTTACATTTCTTAAGTGCCTGAAGCAGCAGCTTCTCATCTGCTATGGGGACTCCGTCATCGGTGAAGCCTGCAGCCCCTGCAGCAAGCAGCGCCTCCATATCGGTAAGCTCCTTGCCCTGCATCCCGGCTGTAACATTGGCAGCCTGAAGGACATGGATGGGAAGTTGTTTTTCCCTTGAGCAAAGCTCCGCCAATGTTTCCAACGAGTCAACAGGCGGTTTCGTGTTTGCCATGCAGATAACTGTGGTGTAGCCTCCGGCAGAAGCGGCAGCCGCACCGGTGGTGATGTCTTCTTTATAAGTAAGTCCGGGGTCACGGAAATGAACGTGAACGTCTATGAAACCCGGAGCCACTATCAGGTTTTCCGCATCTATAACTGTGTCGAAGTTCAATGCCGGATCTACGGCACCTATGCGTTCTATTTTTCCTTTATCGTTTATCACCACATCTGTTATGGTATCAATGTTGTTTGCCGGATCAATAACTCTTCCGCCTTTGATCAGTTTCATTTCGTCCTCCGGATGTATAAGTATTACGCATTGTTTTGCGTTTATTTTTATATTATAAGGTTTTTACGCAACAAAAAAGAGGTAAGCCATTGTATTGGTCACTTACCTCTATATTGTTGTAGGTTTCATTAATCCCTACCTCCTACTTTTCGTAGAATTTTGCTTAAATTTAGTATAGATTATTGCAAGCCCTTTTGCAAGGATTTCGTAAGATTTATGTTATAAAAAATATACATATAAGTTATGGTGACTTCCCCGGGAAGTTATAACAAAAAAACGGTATTCCAAAACAGAAGATACTATCCCGGAATACCGTATTTTATATTTGGAAAGCTATACGATTCCGCTGTCAAGATCCGCCAGGGAATCCCTTACCTTCACGCTGTTTGTCTCTGCCATGTAGGAAGCATAAGGTACAAGAAGGTAATCATTGGTGCCGTAGAGATCATTGGCAGAGGTATCTACAACATAGTCGGCGCCGCCGATGTTTACGATATTATAGGTATGGCTGCCGGTGCTGTTGTGGGCGCATTCGGCTTTGACATTCAGGCCGCAGTTCATGCCGATGATGTAGAAGCTTGCTGTGTAACCTCTGCAGTTGGTGACACCATATTTAAATCCTTCTACTGCGCTTGAAGAAGAACCGGTATAACGCTGGAAAGAGAAATTATCACAGATGTAGTTGTTGATAAAGATGGATTTTTCACTGTCACTCATGCCGGAGGTCATAGCCTTTACAGCATTGATGTGATAAATGAGAAGATCCAGATCCTGCTCTCTTTCCTGATAGTACTCATCATCATAACTACCTGATTTTCCAAGGCGCAGAACAAATGACCGGTCAGTAAGGTCAGCTACGGACTGTCTGTTGACATTGACCAGTGAAGTCATAGTTATGAAGTCATTGTCACTTCTTGAAAATGTTCCGATGGTACGTACATCACTGCCCGTATCCAGACCAAGTTCCTTTTTCAGCATTTTAACGCCCATACTTCTGACATTGGGATCAGTTTCGCCTGCATAGAGAGCTTCGATATCGGCTGCTGAACAGCCATAGGCACACAGAGACCCTGTGAATAGAAACAGTACAACTAAAATGAATAAAATACCCCTTTTAAACATAAGTTACACCCCCGAAAGCAAATACCCCTAATATCTACATTCGCATATTATTTTCGGATAATGTTTCCAAAAAAATAAGACTTTCGGAGCGTAAATTTAATAAAAGTTATTTATGAAAATAATTTTCCTAAAAAACGGATTTATGAAAACGAAAAGGAGCGGACTGAACCGCTCCTTTTATAAACGCTATAAGGTTGTCACGGAATGATGAACAGAGAGTTCTTTCATCTACTCGATTGCTTTAAACTCTATTGCATCCTCCGGATTCAGAGGCTTAGAGAAATAGTAGCCCTGAATGGCATCGGCATTAAACTCCCGAAGCTTTTCGTACTGCCACTTCTCTTCCACACCTTCTATGGTGATAAGCTTTCCGATGTCGTGTACCAGCTGTATCACATCTCTTATAAAGGCATCCTTGCCCTCTACCAGGTAGGTATCCACCAGAGATTTATCGAGCTTAACATTATCAACCGGCACATAGGTCAGATATGCAAGTGATGAGTAACCGGTTCCGAAATCATCAAGAAGAAGCTTTATGCCGAGCTTTCTGAAATCTTCAAACAGTTTTCCGGAAGTCGCAGACTCTTCCATCAAAAGACTTTCTGTAATCTCGATCTCGATGTACCCCGGGTCTACTCCGTACAGCTTGAGAAGCGATTCCAAAAATTCAACATAACCCGAGTCGTTGATCTGTCTGCTGGAATAATTGACGGATACAGGATAAATGGTCTTCCCGGCTTTCTTCCACTCTGCCAGCTGCTTTACTACAAGAGCTGTGGTGGCACGGCCAAGTTTTGAGGCCCATCCGTTTTTTTCTGCTATGGGAATGAACTGTCCGGGTCCGTAAGGTGAGTCCTTAAGCCGAACCAGCGCTTCATAGCCGATGACCTCTTTTGTCTGTGCGGAAACCTTCGGCTGGTACTTCATGTACAGGCCGTCGTTCTCCAGTGCATTCAGAAAAGCCTGTTTTACGTTGGTTTCCTCGGCAAACTTCTGCTTCATCACATCGGTATAAACGCAGACCATGTTTTTTCCATGCTCTTTGGCTTCAAACAAAGCCATCTCAGCATTAAGGATATGGTCCTGAGGTTCGGTGACTCCGTCAGAGTTTGAGATACCTGCACTTGTTGAAAGAAGTATACCCACATCCTCCACCATGAAAGGCTTGTTGAAGATATCCACTATGCCGGTAACTATCTCCGAATCTTTGTTGAGCCAATTGCCGGAATTGATGACGATAAACTCGTCTCCTCCGTATCTTCCCAGAGTAAGGTCGAGGGAGTCCGCAAAGCTTTTCAGACGGTCTGCTATGTCATTAAGAATCCGGTCTCCTATTTTGTGACCGTAGTTTTCATTTACATCCTTGAAACCGTCGATATCAAAAAGCATAACAGAGTATCTGTGGTCAGCCTTTAAATTATTACGCATATATTTCAGGATACTTCTTCTGTTCAGGAGATCCAGAAGCTCATCATGCTCAGCCTGGTACTGGAGCATGAATTTGGAGTTTTCTATCTCGGATTTGGATTTTTCCAGATCCTTTACATGCATTTTTTCGTTGATGAAAGCGAAGCTTATGGCTGAGACAAGACACAGCATGGAAATCATCAAAAGAGCAACAGCGGGGATGATTTCCTTGTAAGTTTCGCGGAATGACAGTGGTCTGTTAATATAGACGGTATCGTCCGGAAGCATTTTTTCGCTTATACCGTAACGTTTCATGAGACCATAGTTGAAACATGTAATGCTTGCGGCATCGGTGTAGAGCCCAAAATCGGATACCTTTGCACCATTGATCAGGATGTCAGTCAGTATGGTTGCAGCCAGCCTTGCCTGATCGAAGGCATTCATGTAAGTTCCGCCCAGTATTCCCACTTCTCTTCCTCCCACATAATTTCTCATAATGGGAGCGTCTGTGTTTTCCTGGATGATATTTGCAATATCCAGGAGGGAATATTTATGTCTGGTGGCATCATTGTAACATGCCATGAAAAATATGATGGAGTCATCCGGTAATGTTTTCAGCTTCTCTATGATCTCTGCCATGGTGAGTTTAGCGGCATTGAGTTCTATTACATTGTAGTCCGGGAAGGACTTCATATACTCATTAAATTCATCAATATCCACAAGGCCTGCTTCGGATTCGTCATGGAGTGCCACAAGAGTCTTTCTGTCCGGCATGGAATTCATGGCGGTTTTAGCGGTATCCACTATATAGTCCGGTTCGAAAACGCCGGTCATATAAGGATTGGCAACTGCTTTCTCAGCCCTCTCTTTATTGTTGATGGCAAAGAATACTATGGGCAGATCCTTGAAGAATTCCTCCTGGTGATCCATAGCAAACTGGAGAGCGTTATCATCGCTTACCACAATTCCGGTGTACTCTGCAGAGTTGTTGTTGAATCTTTCTTCGAAAAAATTGTAGAAACTGGATACATCTGAGTCGCCCTTGAAGCTCTTCACATCCATAAAAGAAATGTCAAATTCGATTCCATTGTCCAAAAAGACACTTTCCAGGCCGTTTTTCTTCTCATCGTAATTTGCATGCATGGAATCAAAGGAACTAAGGAAAAGGACATTCTGTGTTATGGGGACAGGGGGCTTTTGTTCATCAGGCTTTTTTCTTACTGCATAATAGGTGATTTGGGATAATGCTAAAAAAAGACAAAGTATACCTGTGGTAGCTATAGTGAATCTTAAAAAATTAAAGATGTTCTTTTTTGGCATACAGGTAAATTCCTTTATAGCTGGTAAATAATATGGGCGCAAATAACTGTCTCGACAGAATCTATATCGTCATATAATGAACATTTATTAATTAATGTGGCAAAATGAATTGCGTAAAATACCGTGCATATGCGGCGGTGACACATACATTGTATTATGGTACAATTTATTGGTTGGACGATGGAAACGTCCACGGAGGTAATTAATGAATTTATGGAAGAATAAATCTGTTTTGTTTGGCGTGCTTCTCCTTTTGGTACTTGGGGGAGCAACGTTTTATATTATATATAAAGAATTGAATGGACATGATATAGCGGGTACATTAAGTCATGCGGATATTCGCTGGGTGGCTGCCGCGGTGATTTCCATGATCCTTTATTCTATCGCTGACGGTGTAAACATCAGAAGATGTCTTCGGCTTACGGGATACCAGGTAAGTGTGCCACAGATGATGAAGTATGCATTTGCAGGCTTCTTCTTCAGTTCCATAACACCTTCTTCATCAGGAGGACAGCCGGGACAGTTGTACTTTATGTACAGGGATAAGATCAAGTTGTCTCACGGGACTTTTTCTCTACTGTGCGCTTTTCTGAGTTATCAGATTATGGCAGTTGTATGGGGAATCATCGGAGTTATCTTTATTCCCAAAGGGATAATGAGTCTGGGAGGACAGTTTTCCTACGTATTTCCAATAGGCTTTGCTATAAATATTGTAACGATAATCATCCTGATATGCATTCTCTTTTCCAGGCGGATGACCATATTGTTTGCGTACGTAGCACTCCGGTTAAACCGTAAAAAAAATAAACCGGGCAGCAAGAACGAAATAATGCGTTTTTTCGCAACATATCGTAAAGCTGCCGGTTTAATGAACAGTAATAAGCGTGTATTTCTGAAGATACTTCTGACTTCCTTTGTTCAGATGTCACTCTTCCATTCAGTACCGTTTCTTTGTTCCAGGGCTTTGGGCTGTGATAATTTCAGCTGGTTCACAGGAGTCTGCACCCAGGGAGCTCTGTTCCTTTCCGTTTCTTCTCTTCCGCTTCCGGGAGCTGCAGGAGTTACGGAATACGGTTTTGCCTTGTTTTTTGCGGATCTCATACCGAAGCATCTCATGGGAAGTACCATGATCCTGTCACGTTTCTGCAGTTTCCTGTTCCCGCTTATAGTAAGCGGCTCCCAGCTTCTGCTTCTTCAGTTAAATACGAAGTGCCGGCGGGCGATCCGATAGGAAATGCGGTAGGTTGGATAGCTTATAAAGCGCGGAAGGATGCGGATTGGACGGATGGGATGTCTGTAAAAGGGCTTCTGCATTATCCAATCATAAACATTGGGCTTATTGTCTTTTATCTCATCGAGGAACGACTCCATCAGTTCCTCGTTTTCTTTTGTTCCGGAACGGAGAAGTATGGTTATGGTGATCAGTGAGAGGATCTCTACATAATAGTAGAGGTACTCTCTTTTTGATTTATTGCCGATGCTTTCGAGATCCAGATCATAGAGCATGCGGCGGTTTACCTCAAGCTGCATGCCGATCCTTTGCAGCATGACGTTTTCATTAACAGACTGGTCAGCTCGTCCGATAAAGTAACGGTAAAGGTCTACATCCAGATAAAACATACTATCCACGTGTACCAGAGGATATGATACGAACAGGTGATCCACGTAGAAGGTGTGCTTCGGAAGCTCCATATTGCAGCTTACGAGCAGATCTGTTCTGAAGGTGGTGGCATGCATGAGAAGATAGGAACCCATCTCAAATTCTTTCACTTCATTCCAGGAGAAGCGGCGGTTTATGGGCAGGTTCTTATGGTAGTTGATGCTGCAGCTACGTTTTTCAATGACATTTTCATGGACGTAGTTTGTGATGATAAGGTCTACCGGATCGCCACTGTCCTGCATTTTCTTCAGAGTTCCGAGAAAGATATAAAGAGCGTTTTCGTCGAGCCAGTCATCGGAGTCCAGGACTCTGAAATAAAGACCGGTGGCTTCCTGAAGACCTGCCATAACAGCATCTCCGTGCCCTCCGTTTTCTTTGTTTACAACCTTTATTGTGCCGGGATATCTTCCGGCGTACTCTTCTGCTATTTTTTGTGTATCATCCGTTGAGCCGTCATTAACAACGATTATCTCTATCTGGTCCCTGCCGGGCAACAGACTTTCGATTGCGTGACGGACATATTCCTGTGAATTGTAGCAAGGGATTGCCACTGAAAGAAGTTTATGCATCGTATAACCTTTTCTTTAATCCGAAATTACCTTTGACGCTAAAAACAATTCTCAAAAGGACAACCTTAAGTCTGCTTTAAGCGTATTTCTACGGCTCGAATGATTGTACCATATATTTGATGTTCACGAAACTTTTTAATCAAGTAAAACCTTGACTTTGATATTTTATAAACATAGAATTGAATCGAAAATCGTTCCTGGTTTTAAATTCTTTTGAAGGGTGGTGGTCATATGTCAAGTGACAGTCGAAGTTCAGATACTGTTCCCCGAAGTACACATAATATGATCACGGCAATCTTCTGCTGCAACACCCGGAATTCCCTGTAAAGAGTATCTTCCTGTGTGCGGCTTATTTTGCCGTATAAAAGGAGATACAAGATGGAAGAAAAGAATAATGTTTTTGATGAGCTTCTCACCATGTTTGAAAACAAGGAGTACCTGAAGCTCCGTGAGGCGCTGTCCGAACATAATGATGCGGATATCGCTGCATGGATAGAGGAACTCGATGAAGAGCGAATGCTTAAGATATTCCGTATACTGACCAAGAATCAGGCTGCGGACGTTTTCTCGTACCTTGATGTGGACCTCCAGCAAAAGATCATCAGCGCAATGTCCGAAAAAGAAGCGGCAGGAATCATTGATAACCTTATGGCGGATGATGCTGCAGATCTTATGGATGAGATGCCGGCGAACATCGTTACAAGGATACTGGCCAATGCCAATGCCGATACAAGGCGTGAGATCAATCAGCTTCTGCGCTATCCGGATGACAGTGCCGGAAGCATCATGACCGTGGAGTTTGTGGACCTTAAGGAAAGCTCTACTGTCAGGGAAGCCATAGAAAGAATTCGTAAGGTCGGTGTCGACTCCGAGACCATCGATGTTTGCTATGTACTGGACAGCGGCAGACATCTCCTTGGAACCGTAGCCCTGAGATATCTCCTGCTCTCAAAGGATGATGAGATAATCGGGGACATAATGCATGAAAATGTCATTGCCCTTAATACCATGATGGATCAGGAGGAAGTTGCGAGACAATTCAAGAAGTACGACTTTACCACCATGCCGGTAGTAGACAATGAAAACAGGCTTGTGGGTATCGTTACAGTCGATGATATCGTGGATATCCTGGAAGAAGAGGCCACAGAGGATATGGAAAAGATGGCAGCTATCCTTCCTTCCGATAAGACCTACATGAAAACCAGCGTGTTCGAAACCTATAAAAAGAGGATTCCCTGGCTTCTGCTTCTCATGGTAAGTGCTACCTTTACCGGTGCCATCATTAAGTCCTTTGAGGACGCCCTCAGTGTGTGCGCTGTGCTTGTGGCTTACATTCCCATGCTCATGGATACAGGCGGTAATGCCGGCGGCCAGGCGTCTGTTACTGTTATCCGTGGATTGTCTCTCGGTGAGATTGAATATTCCGATGTTCCCGGGGTTATCTGGAAGGAAATCAGAGTTGCTGTTTTCTGCGGACTGACATTGGCAGTTGCCAATTTTGCAAAGCTTCTCATCTTTGATCATGTGGCTGTGCCTGTAGCTATCACGGTATGTCTGACGCTTATTGCGGCGGTACTTATGGCTATGCTCATAGGCTGTGTGCTTCCGGTTGGAGCAAAGCGCCTTGGTTTTGACCCAGCGGTTATGGCGAGTCCTTTCATCACTACAATCGTTGATGCTCTCTCGCTGCTGGCATATTTCAGGTTTGCGACGATGATTTTGAAGCTGTGAAAAAAGGCAGACGCCTTCATCGGCGTTAGTTTTTTTACGATTACGTCAGATTTGACAGAGATCTCATAACAAGGTCAATGTCCTGGTTCTCAAGTTCCTGGATAACATGAAGGTATGTCTTCTGTGTTGTTGTCATACTTGCATGCCCAAGTCTTCTCGCAACGCTCGCTATAGATACTCCTGCATAGAGAAGTATGGAGGCATGTGTATGACGAAGACCATGAACAGATATCACAGGAATGTTCAGCTTAGTGCAGTATCTTGTCAGGATGTCATTAACGGTAGAGTTATATACCTTCTCTTTGGTGGCAAAGATAGGTTTATCTAAAGGTAGCTCTTTGACCAAGGTTGCAAACTGCATTACAAGCTGCCAGTCTATCTGGATTTTTCTGACAGAAGACTTATTCTTCGTTGGGGAGAAACCGCCGCCTGCTTTATAGTTCCAGGTCTTGTTTACGGATAATGCCTGATGAGCAAAATCAAAGTCATTAGGCGTAACAGCGAGTGCCTCCGAAAACCGCATTCCGGTTTTGGCAACAAGTAAGATAAACCAATCCCAGTTAATTGTGTCATCAAGCTTCAAGCTTTTAAGAAGGGTATGTAATTCAAATTGGTTTAGATATTTTGTCTTCTTTGTAGACGGAGTTTTTCCTTTTATTATGACCTTCCTTGTGGGGTCTCTGGGCACAAGACCCTCATCAACAGCATCCAGTACTGCCCCTTTCAGCTGATGATGAAAGTCCATGGTTGTTTGTCTCTCATGCTCCTTTGCATATTCATTTATGATTTGTTGGTATGCAACACGTGTAACATCACAAAGTCTGAGTTCAGGCGCAAGCCTGGTGATCCACATGTGGCTCATTTGATACTTTGCCAGAGTGACATCCCTGATTGCTCCCTCTTTGTATACTGAAATCCACTTCTCATAGTAGTCCTTCAACATGTCGGTCGGTTGAAAATCATTCGGCATTTTTGTCTCCTTCCTACGCCGATGAAGGACTTTAAAGCTATTTAATTGTTTTCTGTCTTGTCAGGATCCGGGATATCGAACCCATCTTCAAGGATAAACTTAGTCAGAAGCTCGTCTACACGATTACTTACAAGAAATGGCGGTAGCTTTTTCCCATCAACTCTGGAAAAGTATTCCTGTGCTTTTTCACGAACCACAGTGGCTTTCAAAGCATCAAAACGTCCGTACTCGTTAAGCTTTGTTTGAGAAACGTGAGCATTCATCATATCTCTAAGTTTAGGCTCTGACACACCCAGATATTTGACCAGTATTCGTATCTGCTCAGTTTTTGTGTTCTGAGCGTATTCAATGATATAGTCACGCAGCGTATAATCTGCATAAAATTTGGCATCTCCTGACTGAACATCATGAAGGAAAAGATTTGCATACTTCTGTTCCTCCTGAGACAGGAAAGCGAATGACTTATGCAGTTCTTCTAAAGTTGCTTCAATCTCCTTCGGATCGGCGTTAGGGTCATCCAGCTGCTTCTTCCACTTTTCAAATCGTGAATTCATGTAGTCATTATCGATAACACCGGTATTCTGCTCAGAAAGATACGGGTCAATGGGAAAAGTAATTTCTTCAAAATCGCCATTTACACTACCGGGTCTTCGAAGCTCTTTATATCTTTGGGCAAGAATCTGATACTGTTCTTCTGTTGGAATCAGTATAATGTTTTCGCCCTCCACATCATCACTCTCCGTTTTTACCGGATACTCTTTCCTATTCCAGCTAAAGCCCTGAATCCTTGCTGCCTGAAGATATGTAGAAAATTCACGGAAAAGCTTTGCAAACTTAGCCCTTGAAGGAGTATCATCCGGCAGTCGGTCCATATCGGGAATGCCGGATTGTTTGAGAATATCCACCATATCCTTAAATGATATGTTCATATGCGCTACATTTGCAGGAAGATGATCTGCAAAGAGTCCCTGCGGTTTGTCACCGGAATAAAGTTTAACGGCATCATCCACATTTCTTTTCATTGTATGAGGAAGCCTGTAATATCTTATGGAACCAAAAGGCTTTTCATTTATATTGAAAAGACGGTTTGTTCTTGAAAAGGCCTGGATAAGGTTTTGATAAGTAAGCACTTTGTCAAGGTACAGAGTATTTATCCATTTTGAATCAAAACCTGTAAGCATCTGGTTTACAACGATCAAAAGGTCCAACTGTTGTTCCGGCTTCAGGCGCTCATAAGGGCGCTTGTGAGCAAGTCTTGAAGAAACATCCTTTTTAAACTTCGCATAACCACCGATATCAAAGTTTTGACCGTAAATACTATTGTAGTCTTCCAGCATTTCCTTTAATCCATCTTCCTTTTCAAGTGACTTGCTGCCACCTTGATTATCGATGGTCGGATCAAATAAACCGGTGATCTTTAAATCAGGATATCTGTCACGGAATTTACGGTAGTAACGTATGGCTTCCGGGATGCTTGCAGTTGCAAATATGGCATGGAACTTATTGTTCCTGCTTAATGTAGGCCAGTTTTCCATCATATCGTCGATAACTGCATACTGATACTCATCTGTTTGCCATGCTTCTTTCTCTATATAATCCTCTATTCCCTTTCGATAACTGCCATCAGGCAGAACCTTTCCTGCCATGGGAACTTCTGATGAGGACATAAATTTATAATATTTTTTGCTCATTACCGGGTCAGAGATTGCTTCTGCCTCGGATGAAGCACCCGATTCCCGAATAGCAACCCTCTTTCTAAGGTCTTTGTCACGGTATACAGACACCATGGTAGGATCAAATCCCAGAACATTCCTATCCCTTATTCCATCGGCAATACTGTATCGATGAAGCTCGCTTCCGAAGATATCTGATGTGGTGCTTAAAGCCTGCTCATTTTCTTTAAATACCGGAGTTCCGGTAAATCCGAAGAAAAGAGCATTGGGAAATGTTTCTTTTATGGTTGATAACATCTCTCCGAAGGTTGAACGATGGCACTCATCTATGATGAAAACTAATCGCTTACTCTTCATGTCCTCAAGATCCTTTGCACGCATCTTGCTTACAGCATCTTCTTTGATATTACTCATTTTTTGAATAGAGGATACTATCAACGTATTCTTAGGGTCTGTGCTTTTGAGCTTGGAAATAAGAGTTATTGTATCTTCAGTTTCCTGCACGTCGTCAGCATTATCTGCAAAAGCGCGATACTCTTTAAGGGACTGAGTGCCAAGTTCGATTCTGTCCATAAGGAATACAACCTTATCTGCATCCTTTGAATTTGCGATAAGCTGCGCTGACTTAAAGGAAGTCATGGTCTTTCCGGAGCCGGTTGTGTGCCAAACGTATCCCCCAAGCTGATTGCCTGCATTCCAGTCGTTTTTTGCTACGCGATCAGAAATCTTGTTTGCGGCATAGTATTGATAGCTTCTCATTACCTTTAGGACACCGTCAGCATCATCTGCGACAGTGTAGAATCCTATGAGCTGATGTGCCATAGGGATGGATAGAAGGCGCTCAACAACTATTTTCCAATTATTTATAGGGTCATTGTTCATGTCCGCCCAATGAAAGTAGAAATCAGGATTGAATTTCCCATCCGGTCCCGGGTTTGCAAAGTACAAGGTCTCATCCGGGTTCATAGCGACAAAAACCTGAACCAGTGAGAACAGACCGGTGAAGATGTTTTCGTGGGCATACTTTTCAATCTGATTTACTGCTTCATTTACATGCACTCCTGAACGTTTTAGCTCGATATGAAAAACGGGCATACCGTTTATCAGAAGCATCAGATCTCCTCTTCTGTCCTGAAGAACCTTATCGTGACGTGGAAACTGTGGCTGTTCGGCAATCTGATATCTGCTCTGACCTGCTGCAATCTCCATGCGGTCATATATTTTCAGGCTTACTTCTTTCCCATAGTGGAGCTTGTCATCAGGATTCTTTCTGGTGATGGCAACAGTTTTACCGTTTATAAATCCATTAAGGGCAAGAGGTGTTCTCTTTTCTCTGATCTGCTCAAGCAGTTCATCCATTTCCTCCGGAATCAGGGGGCAGTCATTAAGGCGGTCAATATCTCTGTTGTTCTCAAACAGGATATCAGCCCAGTTCTGTATCAGATCCTTTTCCGTAGGATTGTAAATCACCTTCTTCTCCCAGCCATAACTCTGAAGTGCGGTGATAAGTGCTTTTTCAAAATCCATTTCTTTTTTGAAATAATCCATGAATATTGCTCCTGTTAATTTTGGACTTTACTGCTCACATATTTCTGATTCTTACTTTGGGGCTTGTCCGGAATAGTCATTTTCAGACGACCTGATTCAAGTAAAGGCTTAAGATAATATTCTGAAAAATGCTTTCTATTTACCAATTTCATATATTCCATCATTTCTGTTCTGCTTCTTGGTACGGAGCAGAATTCTATAAGACTACTTACATCATGTGTGGTGTCTTGTACCTCATCATGCGTGGTATCATGTGTGGTATCTTGTCCCCCATCATGCGTGGTCACCACCCATGATGCATCGGTCTTGCCCCAGTTTTTATTTTTAAGAGTTGCATAAAGCATAAACTCTGATTGCTTGTATTCAGGTTCCGGAAGTCCTGCTTCAGCCATGTCTCTGTATATACGATCAACACCCTCTCCGAATTCCTTAACCATATCATACTCATTAAGCAATTCCACAATCATAGGATTACGTGAGTAGTGGAACTCACGGATATTATTGATTCGCACAACACCGGGAAGGATCCCGGGACTTTCCACAGTAAAATGATCATCAAACATTTTAATCTGAATATCGGTTCCGCCGATACTATAATCGCGATGTGCGGCAGCATTGACAATCAACTCTGTCCAGCAGAACTCAGGGAATTCAGGGATAGTCTGAAACTTAGCGCCCTTACCAAGCTTAGTGTATTCTCTTATCTGTGTTTTAACAAAAGCAATCGCGTCATTTAACTGGTCAAGGATTCTTCCATCAAATTTTTTATCCTTGATTACATTCATCCTGTCTCCAACTTCTGCAGTCTTTCCTTCATATCGTATAAACCGGATCCGTGCACGTGGAAAGAAACGCTGCGGATTTTTTCCAAACAAAAGGATAGCCGATCCACTCACCAAATCTTCATCGCCCTGAGTAGTGATAAAGTCATGGTTGTGTCGAAGATAATGTTCTGCATCACCCTTTTCATAACCGATTCTCTGACAGTAGTTGGTTACATATTTTAAGTCTATGTCATCAATGGAAGCACCTGCTACAGGCTGATTTTCAAAGAACTTTACCCCTTTAGCGTAAACGAGCTGTAATCGTTGTTCAAAATTCAATTTTTTGCTTTTATCGCCAACACGAAGAAAAACTACATCGGACTGATTTGCGATAACTTTGTCGCTTGGGAATACCTGCATTCTGAGAATATGATTGGCTTTTCCGTTGCAATCAACTACATCTATTGTTTTTACATCAACTTTAACGCTTGGTTTGCAGTAGTCAAACGGAACCGTTAGTAACTCATTGATATTTTCCTCATAGTCATCTATGCCTGTTATATCACCATTATCTTCAATGCCTATAGCAAGATATCCGCCATCTGCATTTGCCATTGCTACAATAGGTTCAGCTAAATTAATGGCTTTAATTCTTGCAGATTTCCGATCCATAATCTGTTTTTCTGTGCTGAATTGCAAATCTTCTAATCTGTCGGGATTAAACATGATATTTATGCTCCTTTATGTAGTTCAAAACTTATATCTATAATATTTCGCTCAAATATAATATGTGGTTCAAATCGTGTATGATTTGAGTGATTGTAACTTACGCTCGTCTAAAGACATAGTATGATAAGGTTTTTCATAATTCTATAGATGAAAACATACTTTTCCTGATGAAGGGTGATAAGGTTATCGATACCTGTCAAAAACTCTCCGATTTGTTTTTGTTCTCCAACGCTCGGAACTAAAAAGCTCTGTTCGAGAA